>NZ_DAQR01000024.1:862-8580 GCF_002502935.1 Methanoculleus sp. UBA413 | reverse complement strand
CCGGGATTCCTCAGGAGTCCGTTTACCGTCAGGCCGACGCCGGTTGGGTACGCATCATCCTGTGACAAAGACGAGAATGATGCAAGAGCTGAGATATGGGCACCGTTGTGGGGTTGCCCCGTAGGATACCACGAGCTCAGATCATTCCTGAGCGAAGGGCGAGCTGATGTGGGGCGGAAACCTGCATCAACTGGCATTGAGTTTGCAGAAGCCGCATCATCCCTTGGGGTGGATCGTGGTGTCACAGAGTTTGTCCGATACAGCCTGCTTAAACGGAGAGGCGATAGTTACGTGGCCCTCCCTGCAGGTAGATTCCCGGTCAGCGCCAGAACCGAAAGCGATCTGATCAGGGAGCTCAACCAGCTCCTGGGATCTGTCGACAACTTCTTACGTAAATTTAAAGGAGATGGACCTCCGGCCAGTTTCTCATCGGCGAGAAGGGAGATTGACGAGGCTATCTACACCCTGCTCATCCACGGCGGCGCAACCCACGTCAAGTATCTGGTCGCAGCCATCGGGAGACTTGAACGGCTCATGGCTCAACGGGGGCCGGAACGGGATCCGAAACTCGCCCGCCCGGTATCGGGTCTGAGCCCACGGTGGATTGTTGCTGCCGATGACGGGAGCATAGAGGTCAGGATCGCCGCTGCCCTGGCATCAATCGGGGCTACTGGTGATGTGGGTCCGATCAGGGCGAACTTGGCCCCGGTGGATCCCGCAAAACCCTGGAGATGGGACATTGGCCGGGGTCAGGTTGCCTGGCACGGAAACTCACTCACTTCCAGGCTCACGTCCGTGCTTTCTCGAAGGATGATGGACGCTCAGAGAACGGGTGCCGAACGAAACCCGCTTTGGGGAGCGATCAGTCTCTCTCCAGAGGATGCGTGCGCCCTGATAGATGGCAGGGTCGACGAATCCCTCATTGAGGATCTGCTGTTCGGCTTCACCTGGATCCGGTGGAGTGATACAGAACCCCTCCGCACCGTTCGGAGGGACCTGATGGTCCAGAAAGGGTGGATAAGGCCAACCACTGAGAGACTGGTACCCCGCTCGTTTGCGTTGCTTAAACTTCTCTTCCTGCCCGGAGAGATCAAGATGAACGGGGATGCGATGACGATCAGGCCCGAACCTTCCATCGTCCCACGCCTGAAGGGGGGTCACGTACAGGATGCGTGTAAGGTCGCGGGACGCCGGTTGTCTTCAGCGGGGCTCATCCCCATCACGTCCGACTTCCCCGACGGGGGCGATGGCGTTCGCATAGCTGCCGCCCTTCTCCTGCCGATCCAGAGGGAGCAGGAGATTATGAGGCTCGTTCTCAGACCACAACAGAAAAAAGCGTAGTATGAACCGAAAAGGATGGTATTTGCATGACTGGAATTTCACATGAAATGGAGAAGCTGAAGGGCGTTCCCCGGCTTCTGCTCGAGGTCGAACTTCAGCCCGTTCAGGGCGACCGTTTCCAGCCGACAGGCTTTCCTGACCTGGGTGCGGCGATCTACGAAAGACCTGATGGGACGCGGATGATTCTGGTGGAATCTTCTCAGTCCGTCGCGAACAGGCTTGAGCAGACCTGTCTTGAGGGGTCTGGCCCGAGAATAGCACCGGAACTCGCCGGTCTTCCGTATATTACGGCAAAACTTGACGGGGCGGTCGAGACTGAGACGAGTTCGCTCGTTGAAGCTCATCGCATAAACTCGCCGTTCATCATAACCAACAAGGAGTTCAAAGAGGCATTCAAGAACAAAGCAGGATACGAGGTCGGGAAACCGCTCAACTGGAAAAAGATCGCTGAGGCCTTCTATTACTACGATCCAAACTCACTCCTCCACGGGGCGTTCATGGCTAACCTCGAAGACGGCCGGATCAAGATTCAGCGCGCACTCAGCGGTTTCATTGAGGCGGAAGGTATCCGGGAGGCTGCGTCGGGTGGCGTTAAGAACAATCCGCTGGACCCCACCGGTAAGATCCGGGTTGTGGGTTACGACAAAGACGTGTACGGAAACGTTCCCTACCACCGCATGGAGTTTACCGCCGACCGGATCGTTGCCTACTTTAACTTTGATCTCGCCCTCCTCGAGGGTTACGGCCTTCGCGAGGAGGCTAAGAAGCTGCTTGTCGCCCTCGGGCTGTACAAAGTTTGCAGGTTCCTGGGCAGCGGGCTCAGGTTGCGGACTGCCTGTGACCTCGCACCAAAAGATGGTGTCAGGGTAACGGCCCCAGAAGGGTTCACCGTCCCCGATGAGGAGAGCCTGCTTGAGTACATACAAGAAAAGATCAGGGCATGCACTGAGAAGAAACTCTTTGCGGATCCGCCGGTGACTGTGCTGAAATCTGACGTAATCTGGAAGGAAGAGAAGAAAGAGACTGTATCCGAGGAAGGGGAGACGGAGCCGTAAGGGGATCTCGATATGCTGGCTATCGAGCTGAATCTCCTCACAGGACGATTCCACGCGACGCCCTGGGGACGTAACGTAAACGAGGGAGAGCCTGAATGGCCTCCGTCTCCTTACAGACTTATCCGGGGGCTCTATGATGTCTGGAAGCGGAAGCTGAGCGACTGGCCCGAGAGCCGTATCGAGCCCATCTTCGCGGCTCTCGCATCGGAACCTCCTGTATTCTATCTGCCGGCGGCAAGTGCATCTCACACCAGGTCCTATCTCAGCCAGAACGATAAGAATGCTGAAAAAAAGCAGTTGATATTCGATGCCTTCGTCGCGGTCGAGAGGGGTTCGAGTCTGCTTATGATGTGGCCGAATACCGATCTCAGCGCAGACCAGAGCGACGATCTGGACCAGATGCTTGGGTTGATGAACTACCTGGGCAGATCGGAATCATGGGTGGCCGCACGACTCCGCTCTGATATTAATG
This sequence comes from Methanoculleus sp. UBA413, assembly GCF_002502935.1. NCBI lineage: Archaea > Methanobacteriati > Methanobacteriota > Methanomicrobia > Methanomicrobiales > Methanomicrobiaceae > Methanoculleus > Methanoculleus sp. UBA413. The sequence continues at coordinate 5,712 of NZ_DAQR01000024.1, read as the reverse complement.
GGGTTAAATGGAATTGCGCTCCGAATAATGGCTCTAATGGCAGAGAGGATCTTGAAGTTGTCAGGGTTGCCTGTCCGATGCCCAAACCCGCCTATGCTGCTAACCCCTACATAAGGCCGCCCCGGACAAAGAGGGAAAAACCTGAAACACTGAGCTGGCTGGATGCACTGGCCTTCACCACGGATGAGATGCAGAAGGCTCGCCTGAGCGTTCCACCTGCTTTTCAGTATGTTGACTATCTGCGACCTGCCGGCTGTTTCAGCGTGAAACATACCCCGCAGACTTCAGAACGCGGCTCGGCATTCAGCGGGGTGATCTATGCTCTCGAATCCCGGGTGACTCCATCCGTGACTTCGACCGTAGAGGTGGCTGAACGGGTTCGTCGCAAGCTGATGGGGATCCATAAACGGGTGGTCAATGACCCAGCAAAGGTCTCTCCCAAGTTCAGTGGTAAAGGAAAAGACGGTAAACCTCTACAGGGCCATCAGCACGTCTATGTGCTCCCCCTCGACCGGGATCGGGACGGGTGGCTGGATCACCTCATCATTATGTGCAGGGTACCCTTCAATCACGATGAGGTGATTGCACTGGACAGGCTTGACCGGGTGTGGCAGCCGGGCGGGAAACCGGATATCTACTTCATCCCTTTGAAATGGGGGCAGATCGAGGATCTGCTGGAAGATGGTGGATCAAGGACTCGATTTATCAGTGCAACCCCGTTTGTTCCGCCGAGGCATTATCGCAAGGGGCGAGGGCCGTTCCCGGAATGGCTCGCAGGCGAGGTGCGCCGAGAAGCAGTCTATCATGGCCTGCCCGAGCCTGTAGATGTCAGGCTCCTTGAAAAACTGTCGATCCGGGGCGGACGGCATATCAGGTGGCTTGAGTTCCGGCGGAATCGAAAAGGAGATCAACCGGGGATGGGCTACGGGTTTGAGCTGGTCTTTGCAGAACCGGTGAACGCTCCGATAGCTCTGGGATACGGGGCCCACCAGGGATTGGGGCAGTTTGTTCCTGCCCGAGCTGACCGCTGATAGTAGTTCTTGCACCTGTCTGATGGTCAGATTCTCCTTGGCCACCCCGGGTTCTACCCCTCCCGGAAGAAAGTGAAATCAGGGTGTGTATAGGTTATGTCACCGGTCTGGAAAGACTCGTTCTAAGAGAGAAGGAGAGATTATGAGAGGAGATGTGAGGCAGGATGGCGGATGGGTTCCGGATCTGATTCCTGCCCGGATGCTGAATGAGTTCGCCTACTGCCCAAGGCTCTGTTATATCGAGTGGGTCCAGGGGGAGTTTGTGGATAGCGTCGACACGGTGGATGGTCGGTTCCAGCACAGGCGGGTGGATCTTGAAGCCGGGGTTGTACCGACCGATGATGAGATTCATGAGACCTTTCACGCCAGATCTGTATATCTCTCAGGACCGGAGGTCGGTATCACCTGCCGCATCGATCTCCTTGAGGGAGAGGGGAAGAAGGTCACGCCGGTGGACTACAAGAGAGGAACTGCGCCCAATGTGCCTGAGGGCGCTTACGAGCCGGAGAGGGTACAGCTCTGTGCCCAGGGGCTGGTTCTGAGGGAGAACGGTTTTGATTGCTCTGAAGGTGTGATATACTTCGTCACGTCAAAACAGAAGGTCTCCGTGCCTTTTGATGATCTGTTGGTGAGAAGGACAAGAGATCTGATCGATACCCTCAGAAAGGTAGCCCGAGAGGGGGAGATCCCTCCCCCTTTGGAGGGGAGTGCTAAGTGCGTGCGCTGCTCTCTCGCAGGCATATGCCTTCCAGATGAGGTCAACTTCCTGAGAGAGATGGAGAAGGAGGAGGATGAAGTCAAAACGGCGCGGAGACTTGTCCCCTCCAGAGACGATCAGGTTCCAGTATATGTCGTCGGTCATGGTCAGATGGTTAAAAAACGTGGCGATCGTCTGGAGTTCTGGTCAAAGGGAGATAAAGTGGGGGAAGCAAAGCTGAGGGAAGTCGCCCAGCTATCCCTGTACGGAGGGGTGGGGATCACCACACCTGCCCTCGCGGATCTTCTCCAGAGGGGTGTGCCGATATGCCATTATTCGCATGGCGGCTGGTTCTATGGGATATCCCAGGGGAACACCCACAAGAATGTGGAACTGAGGATACGTCAGTTTGACAGGGCTGGCGATAGCACGAAGTCCTTGAAGATAGCGAGATCATTCGTATCCGGCAAGATCAGGAACTCTCGAACCCTCATCCGGAGAAACGACCCCGCCCCTCCAAAGAAGGTCTTAACGTCACTCAATCGTCTGGCAAGAGAGGCCGAGGTGGCAGAAAGCGCAGAGAGCTTGCTTGGGATAGAAGGGGCAGCAGCCCAGATTTACTTCTCGCGGTTCAATAACCTTTTGAAGTCTGGGGAAGTCAGTTTTTCATTTGAAAACCGGAATAAAAGACCTCCAAAAGACCCGGTAAATGCGGTGTTATCGTACCTCTACGGGGTTATGGTCAAGGAATTCTTCATAACACTTCTGGCAGTTGGTTTTGATCCTTATTTGGGTTTCTACCACCGGCCAAGGTACGGCAGGCCGGCTCTTGCCCTCGATCTCATGGAGGAGTTTCGTCCTCTCATTGCAGACTCCGTTACAATCACGCTCTTCAATAACGGCGAGCTCACGGAGAAGGACTTCATATGCAGGGGATTAGGTGTCTCCCTCAATCAAAAGGGGAAGAAGACGGTGATCTCCGGTTATGAGAGGAGGATGACTTCGGAGATAACGCACCCTATCTTTGGTTACAGAGTCAGTTACCGGCGTATTCTGGAGGTTCAGGCTCGGCTCCTTGCGAGAGTGATCCTGGGCGAGATCCAGGAGTATCCGCCCTTCTGTACCAGGTGAAATGATGAGCGGTTTGAATGTATATATTGTAAGTTACGACATTTCGGATCAGAAGCGACTCTATGCTGTGCACAAAACCATGAAGGGTTATGGCGATCCTCTGCACTACTCGGTATTTCGCTGCCACTTATCTTCTAAGGGTAAGGTTGAACTGGTAGCTGCCTTGACCAATATTATTAAGCACGATGATGATCGGGTTATGATCATCCATCTGGGGCCACTGCGCGGGGAGGCTGACAGAAGGATCGAATATTTAGGGGTTCATCCGAAGGTGAACAATCAATCGGCCATTATACTCTGACCGTTGCGAGAGGTGAGGTGGTGGATACGTTCCCGGGACCCGCTCGAAATGGTGCTGAAGGTGGGTACCATGGAACGGTCCTGGTGGAAAATGCAAAGAGGATTAAGGATGGCAACAAAATTCCGGAGAATTGTCATTCTTTCGAAAAGAGATGTGGCATCAGGATACTGAGGATGAGATCATGTCTCACCTGACAGTATCAATAACCGGGGACGGTTACAACGTTTTTATGGCACCTTTTATCAGCCTTGAGTGTTCTCATATATAAGTGGGCCCTTACCATGTCTGAAAAGACATGGCTCCATTGAAGCGACGACCTGCCTCGCACTCACCCACAGGCCATGCCCCCCTTACCATGTCTGAAAAGACATGGCTCCATTGAAGCAACCCCAGGGATGTGACTCATAGATTAACTTGTAGTCCCTTACCATGTCTGAAAAGACATGGCTCCATTGAAGCGCCGTTCTACAATGCGAATTGTGATACGGGTTTTGACTTACCATGTCTGAAAAGACATGGCTCCATTGAAGCCGCGACATATCGCAACGCATCGCCAGCGCCCGCATCCTCTTACCATGTCTGAAAAGACATGGCTCCATTGAAGCAGTCTTTGTATTGGATGAGCTGCTTCGGGGTCTCGACCGCCTTACCATGTCTGAAAAGACATGGCTCCATTGAAGCTTTGCCCTCCCGGAAACATTCACCACCGAACGTGCCGCCCTTACCATGTCTGAAAAGACATGGCTCCATTGAAGCCGCCAAAGCCGGTGATCGTCCGGATCGGGAACGGCGCTTACCATGTCTGAAAAGACATGGCTCCATTGAAGCCACTGCGAGCCGGAGGGGATCGACGCTGCGCCGTCGCTTACCATGTCTGAAAAGACATGGCTCCATTGAAGCTACACCATCACCGCCAGTGCCTCACAGCACGACACCCTCTTACCATGTCTGAAAAGACATGGCTCCATTGAAGCGGCTCGCTAGATAGTTGGATTACTCGTCTAAACATGCTTACCATGTCTGAAAAGACATGGCTCCATTGAAGCTCGTATTCCACAGGCTCTCCAGGATTCGAGTTTTGCTTACCATGTCTGAAAAGACATGGCTCCATTGAAGCAGCACCGTCTGCCGGCTGTGTGCGTCGTCGAGTTGCTTACCATGTCTGAAAAGACATGGCTCCATTGAAGCGCCGCCGGGAGGTAGCGGTTGATCTGCGCTTTCCACGCGCCCTTACCATGTCTGAAAAGACATGGCTCCATTGAAGCTGCTGCAGGGAGGGGAGCATCTCCTGGAGTTTGGAGACCTTACCATGTCTGAAAAGACATGGCTCCATTGAAGCGGTAATCACCCGGCGGCGGGCGTAAAGGTCTTCAGTCTTACCATGTCTGAAAAGACATGGCTCCATTGAAGCAGTGTCCTCATCGACGGCTCCCAGAAGACCACCACCTCTTACCATGTCTGAAAAGACATGGCTCCATTGAAGCTTCCATGATTCTCAGTCCTCCATGTTACGATTCTCTACCTTACCATGTCTGAAAAGACATGGCTCCATTGAAGCCCTGCTTCGGTTTTCTGGTCGTCTGTCGGTTCTGTCGGCTTACCATGTCTGAAAAGACATGGCTCCATTGAAGCCAGTTTCCCGATCGCCGTCGCGAGCGCCGCTTCGCTATCCTTACCATGTCTGAAAAGA
>NZ_DAQR01000024.1:486-707 GCF_002502935.1 Methanoculleus sp. UBA413 | reverse complement strand
GACATGGCTCCATTGAAGCGGGGCTGTAGAGGCCGGAGATGCTGAACGCCCGGCGCTTACCATGTCTGAAAAGACATGGCTCCATTGAAGCGGCATGGGATTGCTCTGATTGTCCGTTATATCTACGACTTACCATGTCTGAAAAGACATGGCTCCATTGAAGCTTACCTGTATTCTTCGAGTTTTGCCGCCCTTTTTCGCTCTTACCATGTCTGAAAAGA
>NZ_DAQR01000024.1:0-300 GCF_002502935.1 Methanoculleus sp. UBA413 | reverse complement strand
GACATGGCTCCATTGAAGCGCGGGGGATCCTCGTTTCAAGGATCCGCTTCGTTTCCTTACCATGTCTGAAAAGACATGGCTCCATTGAAGCCCCCCCGTTGTTCTTCTCTGCAACCACCCGGTCGGCCTCTTACCATGTCTGAAAAGACATGGCTCCATTGAAGCGACGCCGCCGACCCGGAGGCCCCGGACAGGGTCTATACTTACCATGTCTGAAAAGACATGGCTCCATTGAAGCCCCGGAGTGCTTCGTTGTACTCGTTCTGTGCCGCCGTCGCGTCTTACCATGTCTGAAAAGAC
>NZ_DAQR01000120.1:0-3873 GCF_002502935.1 Methanoculleus sp. UBA413 | reverse complement strand
GCGGAAAAAGTTCTTATTGCTTTTTGCAAAGTTGAGAAAATTGCCACCCCGCCCGGCCTCCGGCCTCCTCCCCCGCCCCGAGGGGCGGGGGCAGTGCGGTGGGGATATCCGGGGGGAAAACCTGCCCGGGCGGGGCCCCGAGACGTGCGCCCTGACAGTGGAGCGGATTGGCCTCAGACTAACCAATAGTGCCCAAGTTCGCCCCCTTTGAAAGGATTAAGCGGTATCCTCACGAATCTCCATACCGGACGTTAGCGCGTGTGGGGGCTCGCCCCCCCACAATGAAACAGAGTCATGATCCCCCACTCGCCAAATAGGGGTGTATTTCATGGGAAATTTTAGATGGCATAGTCCAGTAGTAACTACTGCACCGGTCCTCAATGACCAGTACAACCAAAGCGGGTACTGATCGGATTTCACACTCTTCGGAAGGTCGCATCGGGGCCTTATGTGCGACTCCCGGAGCTAAAAAAAGGAGTTCTTTCTCCCTGCCTTCACTCCGACGGCATGCCGCCGGCGATCAGCCGCACAAGCAACGCTTTCTGCGCGTGGAGCCGGTTCTCGGCCTGGTCCCAGACGATGCTCTGCGGCCCCTCCATCACCTCGTCGGTGATCTCCTCTCCCCGGTGGGCGGGGAGGCAGTGCATCACGAGAGCATCGGGTGGCGCCTGCGCAAGAAGGCGGGAGTCTATGGTGTAGCCCTTGAGGGCCTTCAGGCGCTCGGCACGCTCCTGCTCGTCGCCCATGGAGACCCAGATATCGGTGTAGAGGACATCCGCATCCCTGACCGCTTCCTCCGGGTCCGTGACGATCGTGATCCTGCCGCCTGCCGCCCGCGCCTGGTTGATGAGGGCATCTTTCGGCTGGTAGCTAGGGGGACTTGCAATCACGATCTCCATGCCGGTCAGGGCGGAGGAGAGTATCCACGAGTTGCAGACGTTGTTGCCGTCCCCGATCCACGCAAGCCTCAAGTCATGGAGGTCGCGGAACCGCTCAGTGAGGGTCATAATGTCAGCCAGCACCTGGCAGGGATGCTGTATATCAGATAGCCCGTTGACGACCGGAACGGTTGAGTGCCGGGCGAATTCCTCGATGTTGGCGTGCTTGTAGGCCCGGATCATCACTGCATCGACGTAGCGGGCAAGCACCCGTGCGGTATCCCTGACCTCCTCCCCCCGTCCGAGCTGCATATCCTGGGGGTTTAAGAAGAGCGCATGGCCGCCGAGGTCGGTCATCCCCACCTCAAACGAAACCCGGGTGCGGGTGGACGCCTTCTCAAAGATCATCCCGAGGCTCTTCCCCCTGAGGAACTCGTGCGCGGTCCCGGCAGATTTCAGCCGTTTGAGATGCATCGCGTCGGCGATGATGCTCTCAAGTTCATGCTCGTCGATATCGTTAAACGAGAGAAAATCTTTCTTCATGCGATCTCCTTCATGTGCAGGCATCGTTTCTCGAGGGTATCCCTGGTGCCGATGTCCCTGCGGTAAAAGATGCGTCCCGAGACCGACGATGCCGCCTTCTCGGCGATAGCCTCAGCCTCCTCGAGGGTCGCGCCCCTCCCGACGAACGCGAGCGTCCGCGACGTCAGGGTATAGAGCGTCCCGTTCCGCTCTTCGACGTTTGCGTAGTAGAGGAGGGCGTCGCCGTAGTCGCCAAGGGTGAGAGGCTGATGAGCCACCGGGGCCTCAGGGTAGCCTTCGGGGACGAGGTACTTGCAGACCGTCGCGTTATGGGCGAACCTGACATCTGACGGTGCGAGGTTCCCCTGCGTGATACGGGTGATGATATCCGCGAAGTCAGACTCCAGGAGTGAGAGGACGTTCATGGCCTCCGGGTCCCCAAAGCGGGCGTTGAACTCGATGACCTTCGGGCCTTCGCGTGTGTTCATGAACTGGCCGTAGAGGATCCCCCGGTACGGCGCTCCCTCTTCACGCATAGCCGCAACCGTATCCTCCATAATCCTGAGCGCTTTTTTGTAGTCAGACCGGGAGACGAAGGGGAGCATATGGTCGGACATGGAGTATGAGCCCATCCCGCCGGTGTTCGGCCCCACGTCCCCCTCGTACGCGCGTTTGTGGTCCTGAACGAGGGGCATGGGCACCAGGTGTTCGCCGTCCACGAACGCCTGGAGGGTGAACTCCTCCCCAAGCAACCGCTCTTCCAGGACGACATCCCCGCCGATCTGCCTGATGTACTCGACCGCCCCTGCCGCATCGACGTGCTCACCCATGATCCGCACACCCTTCCCCCCGGTGAGCCCGATGGGCTTGATAGCAAGGTCCCCGTCGTAGGCCTCAATGAACCGCCGCGCCTCCTCCGGGTCATGGCAGACATGGTACTCCGGACAGCCTGCGATACCGTGCCGCTCCATCAACCGGCGGCAGAACGCTTTATCTGTCTCTATCCTGGCTGCCGCACGGGTCGGCCCCACGCAGGGTATCCCCGCCGCTTCGAGGTGATCGACGATGCCTGCCTCAAGAGGCGCCTCCGGTCCGATGACTGCAGCGTCGAGCCCGTTTTCGGTGGCGAATGTAACTATCTTTGGGATATTGGTCTCTTTTTCGAGGAGCACCCGCTCTGCGACCCGGGCTATCCCGGGGTTCTTTCGTGCCATGACAGAAAATATTCTCACGCCACTGTTGCAGGAAAGCGCTCTGGTGATCGCATGCTCTCTGCCACCACCACCTACAACGAGTACTTTCATATCCATCTATTTGCCCGCTCTTAAAAAATGCTTATCCGTCCAGCAGTTCACTGACCCGCACTAGTGCAGAGAGGGAAGCGCCTTTTTTCGCCAGCGCCTCACCAGCGCCTGCTTCCCGGTCAACAACAGTCACCACCCGGTCGACATGCGCACCTGCGGCACGCAGGGCCTCAAGGCCGTAGAGGGCGCTCCCCCCGGACGTGGTCACATCCTCGACCAGCAGCACATCCCTGCCGTCCACGTCACCGATGATCGTTCCGGCTTTGCCGTGATCTTTCTCCTCCTTTCTGATGATCGCGTACGGCCTGCCACTCGCAAGCGAGACGGCGACGGCGATCGGCACGGCACCGACCGCCACCCCGGCCACCATCTCGAACTCCCAGCCTTCGGCAATGGTCTTCCCTATCGCCGCAAGGACGACGGGGTTCGTTGTTGCGGCCTTGATGTCGATGTAGTAGGAACTCCGGGCTCCCGATGCGAGGACAAAGTCCCCGAACTCGATAGCCCCGCTCTCAAGTAGCAATGTTGCGATTGGATTCACCATGGTACTTCTTTTACTCCAATGTAGTAGCCGATAATGTTCACCACCCGGTGAAGGAGGGGGGTTATGATGACGATCCAGACTGCAATGGGTAAGGTAATATTCTCGAACAACCACTGGGGGTAAATCAGGAGCATGAGCAGGAAGGAACCGATAACCAGGTCGTACTGGTCGGCTATGGGCCAGGACTCGCCCCGCTCCTTACCGAGTCTCCGCTTAAAGAAGCTCTTGGCGAGATCGCCGAGGAGTGCGCCTGCCGCAAGCAGCGTAACAGAGAGGAGCGTCTGCCGGGGAAGTGCGGTCAGGTTGAACGAGGACCAGGCCCAGATCTCGACAAGACCCGCGAGTATTCCACAGAGCACGCCGCCGAAGAATCCCCGGTACGTCTTGCCGTCGCCAAAGACCCTCCTGCCGTCACTGCACACCTTCCCGAAATCGATGGGCGTCCCGCCGCCGAGGGCTGCAGCCGCTGAATTCGGCACGTACGCCGGAATCATGATCCACAATGCCGCCAGCAGCGAAAAGATCCAGTACCCTATGGCAGTATTCTCAAGCGTCAATACTCAGTACAATCAGTAATTATAAAGATTAAAGTGTCGAAATATGAGGTAGCGTAACGAAAGTTCTG
>NZ_DAQR01000123.1:16986-17567 GCF_002502935.1 Methanoculleus sp. UBA413 | reverse complement strand
ACGCGTGAGAACGCGAAGGGGACGATGCCACCCAGCAACCGAACTTCGCGGCTTCGCGCCCTTCGCGTGAGATGGTATTGCATGGACAATATTAGATGAAAGAATACACTAGAGCCGCCAGGACATCTTTGGGGTTTTGGTGCGTGAGGCGGATCGTCGGTCACACGGTCTTCCGCGAAAAGTAAGAGTGCAGATGGCGACGGGGCCTCACGCGAAGCCGCGAAGTTTGCGAAGGGGCAACCCGGGATGTGGGATTTTCATCATCGCCACGGAGCAGTAGAGTTCTGCGTGAAATGGCCGTGAGGCTATGCCACAGGCTGCACGGATGAAAACGATCATTCTCCTGACTTATCCCGGACAGTGGACCGTGGTGGGTATACGCCTGAGCACTGCCCCCGCCCCCCGGGGGGGTGGGGCTTACAGGTATCCCCTGCCCTTCCCCGGGAACGATACCCGCCATGGTCCGGTTTACCGGGCTTTTCTTCGCGCCTGCACGTGAGAACTCACCCGTTCTTCTTCCTGAGCATATCGGCAGCGTAGCGGGCGAGCCCGTAGACGCCGTCGGTCGAGGGGTGGACCTC
>NZ_DAQR01000123.1:7170-16726 GCF_002502935.1 Methanoculleus sp. UBA413 | reverse complement strand
CCGACGAGCCGGCCGGTCTCGGGGTCGACCCTGACCTGGGCAAGTCCCGCCCAGCCTCCCGCGACGTCCCAGAACGAGCCCGGGCCCGCAGGGGCGGGAGCCGAGAGGGTGACGGCGCCGTCGTCGGCCCCGGTCGTGGCGACGGCGTAGTCGTAGCGGAGGCTCATCGCCTGTGGGATGCCCGTATAGTCCATGACGGTGCCGCGGCCGAGGATGTTCTCGGCGGCGACCACGCCCTCCCGGCGGGCCGCGGGCGTGAGGTAGGGCGGGCCGATAACGTCGCCTGCTGCATAGACACTCTCTACGCTCGTGCGCATATGCTCGTCCACCATGACCGCGCCGTCAGGCCTCTTGCGGAACCCCTGCAACGGCTCAGAATGAGGGATGAGTCCGGTGGCGAGGAGAACGGCATCTGCCTCGATCTCTTCGCCGCCCGCGAGCAGGACCGAGCGGACACGGGCGCCGCCGTCGATGCCCAGAACAGCGGTCTCTTCGCGGATGCCGACCCCGGCGAGGTCGCGCATCGCAGCGGAGCGCACCTTCGGATCGAGGTCGCGGAGCAGCCCGTGCCGAGCGACGATCTCAACTTCTGACCCGAAGGCCCGGAATATGTGGGCAAACTCAGCCGCCACCACACCGCCGCCGACGATGACCATGCGCTGCGGGAGGTCTTCCAGCGCGGGAAGTGTCTGGTAGGTGTAGACGCCGCGAAGATCGGCGCCTGGGATATCAGGGATTGCCGCCCGCGACCCAGTGGCAGCGAGGACCGCGTCTGCCCGCACCTCCTCGTCATCGATATAGACCCGATCTCCCTCCAGCCTGCCTTCGGCGCCATAGACGACCTCGACCCCGGCCCGGCGGGTCTCGGCGTCGAGGACCGTGGAGAGTTTCTCCTGGACCTCGCGCATCTTCCGCCTGACCGCCGGGTAAGAGACAGCCGGGACCGAGTCGAGGATCCCGAGGTCCTTCTGGGTCCGGGCGTACTCGAGGAGCCGAGCGACGTCATTTAGGGCGCAGACCGTCATGCACCGGTCGTGCAGACACTGCCCGCCGATCTTGCGCTTCTCGATGAGCCGGACCTCCGCTCCGGCCCCTGCAAGGCGCATCGCCCCGATCCTTCCCGCGGGTCCGCCGCCGATGACGATGATCATGGTCTCACCTACAGCAGTTCGACACCCTCGTCCATCGGCACTGAGAGGATCTCGCCGGTGAACCCATTGACCTCGACGATCCTGCTCCCGCCGCGCACCTGCCAGACCGGCACGTAGATGATCTCGAGGTCGACCTGGATGTTGTTCCGGTCGGGTTTGAGGGTTTTTTCCTCGTAGAAGATGGCATCCCCCTTCTCGTAGCGGAACCGCACCCGCTGGGTGAGCCGGTCGACGACCTCCCGCACGATCTGCTCCTCGACGTCGTCCCGTACGAGCCGGGCCGGCACGATCTCGGAGCCGAACGGGACCGCCCCCCGCTCGACGGTGCCGGGGTCAAGTTCCATCTTGATGCCGTTAATGGCGTTGATGGCTCCGGCCCCTTCGGCATCGAAGGAGACCAGCCGGTCCTTCACCTCACGCTCGCCGGTGCTCATGTAGCGGTAACTCCAGTACGGGATGAACCGGCACTTTGCCGACCCGTGCAGCCCGGCGATGCCGCAGGCGCGTTTTTCGCTGATCTGGAGGGGGAGGTGGGGCAACTCCGGCCCCATCTCCTGTTCTTCCTCCTCCGCCGCCGCAGAGGCGGCCTCAACCGGTTCATCCCGGAGGAGGTGCACCGGCTGGCCCAGGTCCAGGATCAGGGTCTGCCCGAGCACCTCCGCAAGCGCGGCCCTGCCCGCGTAGAGGACAAACTCATCCGCGCCCCACCGGATACAGTCCTCTGTCTGCACCGTCGGATCGAGCGTGAAGAGCAGTTTCCTGCAGACCATCTCGTCGCCGCTGGCGTGCAGGCGGTAGTTCATCGAATCAAATTTCCTGATTATCTCCGGGTCGTCAGAGCAGAGCACCAGCAGGGCGGTTCCATCTCTGATCGCGGAGAAAACCTGCGGGTCGTCGACCTCCTCCACGTTATAGGAGGCCGCTTCGAGTATCCGCTTCAGCACGTTCCGGGCTTTTTCCCGATTCCCACTCTCCATTCATCGTACATTATCACAGGGGAGTAGAACAATTTTTCCCTCGGAGGGCGGGCGGTTGAGGGACTATTTCCCGGGAGTCCGGCGGGAGTGAGATGGGGCCGCGCACCGGCGGGGGTCCCGGGGCGGATCAGGGGTCGGAACCGGCCTCCGGGCCTGCCATCCGTTCCTTGAACTGCTCGACGTGCCGGTTCATCCAGGCGGCGAGGGCTACGAACTCAGCGGGCGTCATCCTGATATCGATGATGAGGTCTCTTACAATACTCCCTACCCGCATCTCACCGGAGTTTTCGTCTATCTCCGGGTCGATCCGGTCGGCATAGAAGATGATGTGCGCGTCGCTGCTGTCAATGCCGCCGTACGCGCCCGTGGCATAGACCGACCGGAACCTCTCCCCCTTCCCCAGAAGATACTTCGGCCCGGGAACCTGCTCACCATCCCCATGCAGCGGCATTCAGCACCTCTTCATGTCCGGGCGCGGCACTGAGTCGTAGTGATCGTAGCGCCCCCCCGTCCCGGCGGCGGGCTCTGCCACCGCTCCGCGTGCAGTTCCGGCCAGATCGACCCTGCTTGGTTCCGGATCCCGGGTAGGCCGACGGGGAGGCAGTGCGACGTCGTAGAGTGCTGCGAAGAGCCGTGACCCTGCAGGCGTCAGCGCGTAATAGATCTTCCGGCGGTCGCCGACATCGCCCGTCCGGACCTGCCGTGCGACCAGACCCCCGCCTACCAGGGCCTTCAGGGCGGTGGTCATGGTGTTTGGGTTTGCGCCGAACTCTTCCTTCAGTTCGGTGAAATACTTCTCGCCCTCTGTCGCCAGCGCAATGTACACCGCCCACCTCAGGTCGTCGGAGAGAGCGCTGACCGCCTCGCGGACCTCAAGGGGGACCATGCCGAGGTAACGGTCGGCAACCCCCTGATTGATGCCTCTCACTCTCATCCACCTCATTTCAGTTATGTATTACTAACCCATATGAATATTATCGTGAGTCGAGTTAAGAATAACTAACCAGGTATCTTTAACGCCCTGGCCACAAGATCCAGAAATATGCACCCTCCCCCGCCGCTGTCCCCTCACGAGGTTGCGTACCGGCTTGCCCGGATTGCGGCAGTTAAGGAGCAGACCCCGATAGCGATCTACGGCTCGTTTTCCCGGGAGAGAAAGCAGGATCTTCTTCTGTTGCGGGACTACCTCCGGGACCCGCCCCTCGGATATAATGCCCGTATATCAGAGGATCTCGATACTGCCCCGCCCGGGAAACGCTCGCCGGTCCGGGACCGGGAGGCGAGCGAACTGCTGATTCGTGAAAGCGACATCCACATATTTGTGATGCCGCGCAGGCGGAGAGACGAGCCTGATACGCTGCTCCAGTCAGTCTCGATGGAACTGGAGCGTCTCAACACGCTCATCGAGTGTGGCGTCAAGCGTGACCAGCAAGTTGCAGTGTTTTTCGAACGAGGGCTTATGGAGACTGCCGGGTGGGGTTTTGGGTCGGTATGCAGGGGGCTCCTCGAGCGGCAGGATGAAGTCTGGACGATTGGCGAGTTTCGGAAGACCCAGGACATATTCCCGGACGCAAGGTCGTTCTGCTGGCAGGCCGTGAGTGTCAGGAACAGTGCCTTGCTCTCCCGTTAAGAAGACTCATCAAGGCTCTCCCGGTTCAGGCCGTTCCATGCGCTTCCATGAGACGCTCATGACGCTCTGCCCCATGCTGCACGGGTGAAAACGACCTCCTGACTACAGGTGATTGCAGGATAGACCCGACCGGTCTTTCCACCCGGAATCTCACCCCAAAAGCAACCCTTTTCCCCTATCGCACGAGAGATCTGATAATGAATGTCCCCCTGAAATTTACCAACCACCGTATCGAGGAGTACGCACTCAGGGTGACCTACCGGCCGGAAGAGAACGCCGGGACAATCATCTACAACCTCTCGCTCATCGAGAGCCGCGACCTCGAGTTCGCGCTCTCTGTCATGAAAGAGGCCCACCGGGCCGGGATCACCGTCAGCGACCGGATCCTGGTCGCCGGCCCGGGTGAGCAGGTCGACGGCTACACCGTGCCGGACGGCCGGCACGCCATCTGCTCCGTATGCAGCATCACCCTCGACGCCCTCCTCCTCAGGCGCGGCATCCCGGTGAACCCGATCGGCGGCGGGGTTGTTGAGATCGAGGAACGGGTTCCCCGGCGGTTCACGAGCATGATCCTCTACCGCGACACCACGCTCGACCCGCTCGAGGTCCTGATATCCCAGGAGGCCACGTCGATCCTCGATGTCATGCACCACGGGAACGGCAGCATCCTCGCAAACATCAGGGAGTGCCACATGGAGGCCGAACCGCTCGCAGGAGCGATCCTCGACGAACTCTCGGCCATCGGGTTCTCAGGCATCCTGGATGTCGGCCCCCCGAACGTCCCCCTGCTCGGGGTCCCGGTGAGCCCGCAGTACGTGGGCGTGGCCATGGTCGGGGGCACGAACCCGATGGCGGCCGTCAGGGAAGCGGGACGCCCGGTCGTGACCCGGGCGCTCAAGGGGTTGATCGATATCAGGGAGATGGGCTACCTGGAGGATTACTGACCTGTGACCTGACCGGTGGTCCCCACCCACTCAGTGACGCTGGTGAGGTAACGCCTGACGAACTGGACAAGCCCGGCCGACTCAGAGTAGAGCGCCGACGGCTGCTCGCCGGCCGACCCCATCCAGACCAGCGCCCTGGCGTCGTCTACCAGGAAGACACCGGAACTCTCGTACCGCAGGCCTTTTCCCGGCGGCGCGTGCGTCTCGTAGAGCACGCCGAGCGGGTGGACGCGGACCCTGAACCCGGAAGGCTGCTCGCCTTTCCAGCTGTCGGTGACGATATCGACCTGCACTGAGTCAGGGACAGGTTCGAGCAGCGAGAGCACGTTCCCTTGAAGAAGGTTCCAGGCCACCAGCATCTCCACGCTCTGCTCCGCGCTCCGGAACATATCAGCGAGGCGGGTCTTGATGTTCTCCTCGCCGTAGATGGTCCATATGAGTTCCTGGTTGCCCCGGCCTTCCGCATCCTTCTCCTGGTAAAACGCATCGAGGGCCACCAGGGCGTTCTCCGCATCTATCTCGATCCGGCGCATCAGGTTCTCGATGCCCCTGGCGGGAGGGATCGCATCAAATCGTTTCGGTGTCGTGTGGGAGACGCTGACCAGCTCTTTCTGGGCGAGACGGTCAAGGACCGGGTAGACTGATGCGCGCGGCACGCCCGATATCTCGTGGATCTCGGTCGCGGTCGCGCCCGCCACCCTGAGCAGTCCGATGTACACGAGGGCTTCGTACTTCGTAAGTCCCAGCGATTTCAGAGATTCGAGGAGGTCGTTAGGTATATCCCGGGGTGCCTTCATCCATCATGTATATATACTGTTCAGCAATAAATGTTGTTGTTAAAAAAACAACAAGGTGATCAGATGCGTTGGCAGCACGTACCGATACTAATCCTCCTGCTGGCACTCCTGGCTGTGCCCGGAGCGGCAGCAGGGGCCAAGTACCTCTATGGAAACCCTGAACTTTCAGCAACGATCGCCGGCACCAACGAATTCGCACCTGGTGCCGACACCAGCCTGACCGTCATCATATCAAACAGCGGCCTGAATACTCATAAGATCGTCGGCTCTGATATCGTCAACCGGGACGACCTGCCGAACACCGCGAAACTGGCTACAGTGGCGCTCAAGAGCGAGAAGACCCCGTTCACCGTCAAGACGGACCCCCAGTTCGTAAGCGACATCGCAGGAGGCACCTCCAGGACCGCCACGTTCAACGTGAAGGTGGCCGATTCCGCAGAACCCGGAACCTACACCCTGCCGCTTGAGGTGACCTACACCTACCTGCGGGAGGCGGAAGAATACGGGTCCGACACCCTCCGCTACTACTACCAGAAGAAGACCGAGACCCTGCCGCTGACTGTGCGGGTCACGCCCGACCTCCGCGTCGAGGTCGTGGATGTGCGGTCCGAGTCGCTGAACGTCGGCACTGAAGGCTACGTCTACATGACCCTGAAGAACATCGGGCACGACACGGCAAACAAGGCCATTGTCAAGGTTGTCAGAAACGGCGCAAGCCCGCTTATCCCCACCGACGGCAGCGCCTACATCGGGACGTTTGAGCCCGGAGAGACGGTGGATGTGAAGTTCAAGGTCTCCGTCTCCGACAACGCCGAGCCCCAGTCATACCCGCTGGATGTCGTGGTCACCTACGAGGATTACGAGGAGAAGTCAGCGACCTCCAAGATTGTGACCATCGGCCTCCCTGTCGGCGGGAAGATCGACTTCGATGTCGTTTCTTCGCCGGCAACGCTCTACCCAGGCGGAAAGAGCATCCTTGAGGTTGTCTACAAAAATACCGGAGCTGCAAAGGTCTACAACGCCCAGGCCCGGATCAGCGCCGTCGATCCCTTCACCAGCAACGATGATACCGCCTACCTCGGCGACCTTGCCCCCGGTGAGACCGCTACTGCGAGGTTTGAGGTGAGCATCGATGCCGACGGCACCTTAAAGGAGTACGGGATCGACTCTGAGATCCGCTACCGCGACGACCTCGACAACAGCAAGATCTCAGATACCATGAAGGTGAGAGTGGCTCTTGAGAAGAAACCGGGCGCTCTGTTCACCAATCCGATCTTCCTCACCATTGTTGCAGTCATCATCATCGGGGCCGGGTATTATATATTCGTGCACCGCAAGAAGAGTTGATGGACAGTTACTGGGACGGGCCTAAACCGGAGGCACAGGCGAGGACAATCGAGGAGATGCGGGATGTCCTCGCGGATCCAGGATGCACCTCCGATCAGCCCCTCTATTTTATGTACCGGGACCTGGCCAGGAGCGATGACGACCGGCGGTGGCTCCACGATCACCATGTCAGGTACGACATAACTGTTATTCCTTCCCGGACCCTCTGCGGGGAGTACGTCAAGACGAAGGGGCACTACCATACCGTCAACCCGGCGGGGGTGCCCTATCCCGAGATCTACGAGGTGCTCTCGGGGACCGGGCACTACCTGCTCCAGACCGAAGACGCCAGCGACGTGGTGATGATCGTGGGCTCTGTGGGCGACAAGATCCTGATCCCGCCCGGGTACGGCCATGTGACGATCAATCCGGCCAGAGAGGACCTTGTGATGGCAAACCTCGTCTCGACAGAGTTCTCCAGCAACTACGCCCCCTATGCAGAGATGCGAGGTGCCGCCTACTATGAGATAGAGGGCGGGGCACTGGTGAAGAATCCCCGGTGCCCCGACGCCCCGCCGGTGCGCTACTGTGACCCGGTGGAGGTCCCGGAACTCGGCATCGAGAAAGAGGTCGGGCTCTACGACCTGATCGGGCGCCCCCGGGCGGTCGCGTTCCTCAACCACCCCGAACAGTTCATGGAGATCTTCGCCGACGTGACCGGCGGCTGCCTGCTGATGCGGTAGGAGCCGGGGCATCTACTCTTTTTTACATACAGCGGTTGCCTCACGCGTTGACCACAGGACTGCTACGCCCTCCTCTGCTGCCTTCGCACACGCCCCCGGTCAGAGCCCCCGGACCTCATCGAGGACCTGGCAGACCCGGCATACCTTCCCGCACGGCTCCCCGCACCGCTCGCAGATCCGGAGCCCCTCCTCCTGCAGCCTCTCGGGGTTCCGGAGGGTCTCCCCCAGGTTGACCAGGGAGTACTTCGTCGCCGGGTGGCGGTAGGTGTAGTCGTCGAGGATTCCCCGGACGTCCCTCCGCAGGGCGCCGACCGCGTAAGGGCAGCCCGTAAGGTCGAACCCCTCGACGTGGAGGAAGGCGTAGAGCGCAACCTCACGCTCCGGTATGTACATAAACGGCTTGATCCGGGGGACCAGTCCCGCCACCTCCCGCGCCGGACGGGTGAGCCGGTAGGGGTCGCCCCGGAGGACGTTCATCAGCACCGACTGGGCCTCGTCGTCCAGGTTGAACCCATAGGCAAACTTCGTGACCCCCTCTTCCCGGGCAACCCGGTTCATCAGCGCCCGCCTGAGCACCCCGCAGTAGGAGCAGGAGAGTCCCGTCCCCTTCCGACCTACGATCTCATCGAGCGTGACCCCATACTCCTCCCGGAACGATGCCGTCACCCAGGGAACACCGATACGGTCGGCGATCGCCCGGGCCTGGTCCGGGTCGCGGTAACCGCCGATCCCCTCGTCCACGGTTATCGCCATCAGCCTGACGTCCCGGCGTTCGTGGAGGAGCCGGTGGAGGAAGAAGAGGACGGCGCTTGAGTCCTTGCCCCCTGAGAGCGCCACCGCCACCACATCGCCGGACTCGATCCAGCGGTGCTCCCTGATCGCCCGCTTCGCCTTCGCCTCAAAATCGCGGTTAAAGTGCTGCTCGCAGAGGTGCAGCCCCGAGTATCGCTGGAAGATGACCGCATCGCGGCGGCACTTGCTGCACTGCATGGCATCTCGATCATTCTTTTATCACCGTGGCACATAAATGGTGTAGAAGATGCCTGTTCCTGCAGAATATGTGCGATCCTTGCACGCCTACGAACTCCGGATCCTGCTCGCCCTCGAACGCCTCATGCGCCGCTACCAGTGGGTGCCGCTCGAGGTGCTCAGGCCGGCCACAGGGTTCTCCGAGTCCGAGCTCTCCTACCGGCTGGGCAGGCTGATGGCCATGGATATGGTCAGGTACGAGAAAGTCCCCTACGAGGGCTACGCCCTCGTCTTCAACGGCTACGACACCCTGGCCCTCCATACCCTCACCCGCCGGGGCACCATCCAGGCGCTCGGGATCCTGATCGGCGTCGGGAAAGAGTCGGAGGTCTGTGAGGCGATGGGGCTTGGGCCGGTGGCCCTGAAGTTCCACCGTGTCGGGCAGCGGTCGTTCCAGTCGGCCCGCCTGAAGCGCGGCTACATGCCCGAGGCCACGCACTGTCCCTGGATATTTGCTTCCAGTATATCGGCGAAGATGGAGTACGACGCCTTAAAGACGCTCCACCCCACCGTCTCGGTGCCGCTCCCGATCGACCTGAACCGGCACGTCCTCGTGATGTCGTTCATCCCGGGGGTTGACCTTGTCAGGGCGACCCTTGAGGAGCCGGAGGCAGTCCTCGACGACATCCTCGAAAATATCCGTGAGGCCTACCGGCTCGGTATCGTTCACGGCGATTTGAGCGAGTTCAACGTCATGGTTGACGAGGGGCAGTGCTGGCTGATCGACTGGCCCCAGTGGGTGGAGACCAGCCACCCGAACGCCGGCGACCTCCTCGCACGGGACATCGAGAACATCCTCCAGTACTTCAAGCGGAAATACGGCATCGAATACGCCTTCGACGAAGCACTGGCAAGGGTGGTGGAGTGAAAGTCTTCGGGATCGATATCATCAAAGGCTCGGTCCGTTCCCGTACCCGCCGGCCCGTCTACGCCCTCTGCAGGATAGAGGACGGCGAGAT
>NZ_DAQR01000123.1:0-6920 GCF_002502935.1 Methanoculleus sp. UBA413 | reverse complement strand
GCCGTGGACAGCCTCCAGGAGATCGCCGCCGACCAGCGCGAACTCCATGCCTTCCTGCAGGCGCTCCCGCCGTCGACGAAACTCGTCCAGGTGACCGGCGGCGAGCGGAAAGAGACTCTCGGGAAGGTCGCCGCCCGCTACAACATCAGTTTCAACAAGTTCGACCCCTACGCCGAGGCCCGGACCACCGCCCAGGTGGCCTCCCTCGGGGCAGGCGTCGAGGTGATCGCGTTTGAGAACACCACGGATGTCGTGGTGAGCAGGCGCCGCTCGCCGGGCAGGGGCGGGTGGAGCCAGAACCGCTATACGAGGAAGATCCACGGCGGGGTGATGCAGAAGGCCCGGGAGATCGAGGACAGGCTCCGGGGCGCCGGTCTCGACTACGAGAAGAAGGAGACAAAGGCCTTCGGCGGGTATTCAAGGGTCGCCTTCCGGGTCGTCGCCCCCAGAGATATGGTCCCGGTCCACTCCTCCCGGGGCTCCGATGTCCAGGTCAGGGTGGCAGGCAGGGAACTCGACCGGATCCGGTTCGAACCGCTCTCCAGCCGCCCCCGTTACCTGATCGTCGGGCTCGATCCCGGGACGACCACCGGGATCGCCGCCCTGGACCTCGACGGCAACCTGGTCCTCCTCTCAAGTTCCCGGCAGATGACGATGTCCGATATCGTCGAGGAACTCTACCGCGCCGGAAAACCGCTCATCATCGCCTCCGACGTCCAGCAGATGCCCTACTCGGTCGAAAAGATTCGTCGGGCGTTCAACGCCATCCCCTACACCCCGAAGCAGTCGCTCTCAGTTGAGGCGAAGTACGACCTGACCGCCCCGTTCTCGTACACGAACGACCACGAACGCGACGCCCTCTCGGCGGCGCTGGACGCCTACCGGAGCCTCCAGAACAAGTTCCGGAATATCGCAAAGCGGGTGCAGCCCGGGTTCGACCTCGATGAGGTGCGGGCGCGGGTGCTCCGGGGCCAGTCGCTCGACGCGGTCCTCGCTGAGATGCAGGGGGCCCCAGCGGCCCCGAAACCCGCTGCACTCCCGGAGACCGTCCCGGAACGGCCGGTGGAGGACGAGCGGGTGATGGCGCTCGACGGTATGGTGAAGCGGCTCCGGGGGTACGTGCAGGAACTGCAGGATGACCTGCGGGAACGCGACCGGGAGGTGGAGCGGCTGCAGCAGACTCTGCGGCGGGAGCGTTCCGCGGCCGGGCGGAAGATCCGGCGGGATGCGGAACTGGCGACGAAGGATGCGATGATCGAGAACCTGCGCCGGCAGCTCCAGGGTGAGCGGCGGCGGTTCCGGCGGCTGAAGAAACGCCTGGAGCGGATGCGGACCGTCGCAAAGATCGAGATCTCCGAGGACTACACCCCGCTCAAGGTGCTCGACTCCCTCACCCGGGAGGGGGTGAGGAGCCTCCAGGAGGAGGTCGGGATCGTCAAAGGCGACGTTCTCTACGTCCAGAGGACCCACGGCTGGGGGCGGGGCGTGGTGAAGGACCTCGCCGGGACAGGCGTGCGGGCGCTGGTCGTCGGCGGGGAGCCTCCCGACCCGCACCTGGTCAGGGTCGCCCGGGAGGCGGGTCTCCCCCTCCTCCCCGCCGACGCGGTCAGGCCGGATATCAGGGGCAGGACCGGGGCGGCGAAGACCGACGCCCTCGAGGACGCCGTTTTGGAGTGGGAGGAGGAGCAGAAGGAGTACCGGCGCGAGAAGGAGACCGAGCGGCTCGAGTACCTCTTCAAGGAGTACCGGAGCGAGCGGGAGAAGGAGGTGCGGCGCGGTGGATGAGCGAGGCCTGCACCGGCTGATCGGGACGATCATCGACCCTGAGCGGCTCGAAGACGACTGCGCCGTCATCCCCTGCGGGGATCTTCTCATGGTCGCGAGCACCGATATGCTGCATGAGACCACTGATTTTCCGGCCGGGATGACCGACTGGCAGGTGGGGTGGATGGCGGTGGCGGTCACGCTCTCGGATGTGGCGAGCATGGGCGCGGCGCCGGGGCAGGTGCTCCTCGCGGTCGGCCTCGATAGGCCGGAACGTCTCCAGGAGATTATGGTGGGCGCCCGGGACTGCTGTGTTGCGGCCGGTGCGGAACTCGTCGGCGGGGACCTCGACGCCCACCGGGAACTCACACTCGTGAGCACGGGGCTCGGGACCGTCGCCCCGGAGCACCTGGTCAGGCGGCGGGGGGCACGGCCGGGGGACGTCATCGCGGTCACCGGGCCGCTCGGGGAGGCAGAGGCCGCTCTCGTCGGCTACGACCATCACAGGAAGGAACTCCTCGAGCCGCAGCCCCGCACGAAGGAGGGAGAGATCCTCGGCCGTGCCGGGGTCTCGGCGATGATGGATATCTCAGACGGCCTTGCGCTCTCGCTCTACGACCTGTTAGCGGTGAACGACTGCGGGTTTTCGGTCGATACCGCCCGGCTCCCGCTTCCGGCTGGTGTCCCGGAGGACGAGGCCCGGGAACTTGCGCTCTACGGCGGGGGGGACTTTGAACTCCTTTTCTCCGCACCTCCCGCCCTCCTCCCGGTCCCTGGGGTCGAGGCGCACGTCATCGGCGAGGTCATCCCGGAGTGGGTGGTGCTCGCGGACGGAGAGCCGCTCGACCGCCGGGGATACCTGCACGAGTGGAACGGCTAAGAGGCAGCCCGCTCCCCCATCCTTCGCCACTGCATGAGGATGTACACAAGGCCGAGCACCGCGAAGACGAATATCACCGCCTCGGTCACGATGACCCCCTGTGTCTGGACGAGGAAGACGGCGGCGGCATCCACGGTGGCGTGCCAGAGGACGGCAAGAGCAATGAGCGCCTTTCTATCATAGACAACGGCGGCAAGCACCATGAGTGACCAGGCGATATGCAGGGTGATCGTCATCATCCGCTCGGCGAGGCCCGGCAGGATATCGAGCGGCGTGAGACCCTTGAGGGCCTCGACCTGTGCCGCGACGGCGGGGTCATCGGGCAGGGGGATGATCCCGCCGTCGCCGGTGAGGAGGATGTAGGAGAGCATGCTCGAGAGGACGAGGAGCGCGACGATGATGCTCTCGACGCCGCCCCACCCGGCCCCGAACTGGAGGCCGGTCTCCCGGGTGAGGGGGATATCCCGGCGTTGGAAGTAGTAGCGATAGACGAGGTAGCGGCCGATCTCCTCAAAGAGCCCGGCGAGGAGGCCGAGGTAGAGAGCGATGACCGCGAGGGTCGTTGTTGTGCCGAGCGGCAGGAGGGAGCGGTAGAGCGGGCCCTGTGTTACAAGGACGAGCGGGGTGTGGACGACCTGCACGGCGATGAAGAAGAGGGCGCCGAGCCCGAAGACCCGCCACGGGACGCCGAACCTCCGAACAATCCAGTAACCGAGCGCGAGCGGGATTGCGATCTCGAGCAGGGCGACGACGGCAAACGTGGCGACGACCAGCGGGTCCATACGAGGGAGATACATAACTAACTACTTAATCGTTGCCAGACCACAGGTGAACAGGATATCCTGATCGACATGAACGCACAGTACCCGGGGAGTGGGAGCGGTTCTGCGGGTGCGGCCCGGTTCTCAAACAACTTTGACTTCCTGCGGTTTGTCGCGGCGGCGGCCGTCATCGTCACGCACGCCTACTCGCTCACGGTGGGCTACCCGAACATGCGGCTCTACGACCCCGTCCTGCTCATGGGGCAGGCGGCGCTTGCGACATTCTTCGTCATCAGCGGCTACCTGATACCGATAAGCTGGGAGTCGACCGCATCCCCGCTCCGGTTTGCCTGGAAACGGTTTCTTAGGATCGTCCCGGCCCTCGTCCCCGCGCTCTTCATCACGCTCTTCATCATCGGGCCGCTGATGACGTCCCTCCCCCCGGCTGAGTATTACGGCGCCCTCTTCTCTCTGGAAGGGTTCTTCTCGGTCCCATTCTTCGAGGACGGAGGTGTCATCGGGCTCTTCCAGGAAAACCCGGTGACGTACGTGAACGGCTCGCTCTGGGTGATACCGGTCGAGGTCGTGATGTACGGGGTCGTCGCGGTCCTGGGGCTCGCCGGGCTCCTGAGACAGCGGGGTGCCATCATCAGTCTCGCCGCGGTAAACGTCCTCCTCTGGATAGTCTGGTTCGACGACCCCCGGATGGCAAAGGTCAGGTTCACCCTCTACTTCCTCATCGGCGCTTACTTCTCCCTCCACCGACGGCACATCACCTACCGGCCGCTCATCGCCGGGATCCTGCTCGTGGTGCTCGGGCTCTCGGTGCTGACGCCCCACCCCCCGGTTGCCGGGGTGGTCTGTATCCCCTACCTCGTCCTCTACGCTGCACAGATCCGGATCCCGCTCCTGAACAACTTCGGAAGGGCGGGAGACTTCTCCTACGGCATGTACGTCTACCACTATCCGATCCAGCAGGCGCTCATCCAGATCTCGGGGAACACCCTCTCCCTCCCGGCGCTCTGCGGGCTTTCGTTCCTGCTCGTGCTCCCGCTGGCGTTCCTCTCCTGGCACACGATCGAGAAATGGGCGCTGGCAGCAAAGAATCTGGATCCTAGAGATCTGCGGCGGGTCTTCGGGCTCCCGGATGCCGTCACCGACCCGGGGCCGGCCCGGAAGTGACGGGTCCGAGGATCTCCTCGAGGATCTCGACCGCGTCCCTGATATACCGGGGGCAGGTGGTCCGGGCGAGGTTCTGCTCCCTGGCCCGCGCGAGCCCCTCGTCGGTCGAGAGGTCGCACCCGAGAAGTCCGGTGCAGGATACGGCGCCGTTCCTGATGGTGAACCGGGTGACGAACTCCCGGACGAGCGCGTAGGTCTCGTCCTTCGCCTCCTTCTCAGCGGGGCCGGTGCTCCCGAACGAGAGCCCGAGGACAAGGACCGCCCCGGAGACGGCCCCGCAGGCACCCCCGGTGTGCCCCATCCCGCCGCCAAACCCTGTAGCCGCCCTGAGAATGACCTCTTCGGGAACCCCGAGGTCGGCCGCAAAGACCGAACTGACCGCCTGTGCACAGTTGTAGCCCCCCATGAAGCGGGAGACCGCTTCTTCGGGCCTCTTCATCATATGAGGTAATCTGCAACGCGGCCCTTCAAGGTTTCTGCAGCCGGCTGGAAGCGTTTAAGAACCCTGCCGCAAAAATAGACGTCTGGAGAAGGGTCCCCATGAGAAGAATAGTATTGATCATCGCCCTGTTCGCCGTCCTGGCCCCGGCGGTGGCCGCTGAAGCCTCCTACCACGCCGCCTCAACGGGAGGCATCGTCAGCGATCTTGCGATCACCGCGGACGGCGGGTATGCAGTCGCAGGGACCGGGAGCGGGAAGATCGTCTGCCTCAGGCAGGACGGCACGGTCCCATGGAACGTGAGTGCGGGGAGCCCCATAACCACAGTTGCCGTCGCGGATGCCGCAGGGCGCATCGCCGCCGGAACCAGTGCGGGCGGGGTGCTCCTCCTCGATGGAAACGGCAACCGTTACTGGACAGCGAACGTGAGCGGGGGCGTAAACGGCCTCGCCTTCACGGGCGACGCCCGGCTCCTTGCGGTGGCGGCTGAGCGCATCACCCTCTTTGACCACCGCGGGGAGGAACTCTGGAACCTCTCAACCCTGGCGGAGGTCCGCTCCGTCGCCTTCACGAAGGACGGCAACTACATCGTCACCGGGAGCGACAACGGCGCCGTCCACTTCATCGGCAGACGCGGGAACCTGCTCTGGCAGGCGCTCGCCACCGACGCCGTCACCGCGGTCGATATCTCGCGGGATGGGTCGGTCGTTGCCGCGGGGAGCCGGGACCGTGCCCTCCGCGTCTACGACCGGCCGGGCGGCCTCCCCTGGGCGGTGCCCACGGGTGCGCCGATCCTCGCGCTCGCCCTCTCCGGGGACGGCCGGATCGTGGTCGTCGGCAAGGAGGGGGGCAGCCTCGAGTGCTACCGGCCTGATGAGGGGCTCCTCTGGGGGAACCGGACGGGGAGTAACGTCCTCGCCGTGGACGTATCGCGGCGCGATGAGGTCGTCGCGGCCGGGACCGCCTGCGGGACCGTGCACCTCTGGAGCGGGAGCGGCGACGAGCGCTGGTCGTTTGACGCCGGTGCTCCCGTCACGGCGGTCGCCCTCTCGGAGAGAGGCGACTACCTCGCCGCGGGCGCGGGGGAGCAGGCCTTCATCTTCAGGACGGCCGATGTGCCGCTGCCGCCGGTGACGACAACGCCCACTGAGGATGCCACCACACCCGCGCCCACGCCCACCACCGCCGGCGGAGCGGGCGCGCTGATCGGGATCGCTGGGGTTGTGGCGGCGGTCTTTGTGGGGAGGAGGTAGGATAAGAGATAGGGTAGCGCTGGCTCTCGGGCTGATTCACTGGCCCGTGTCTGAAGTTTCAGAGGATAACTATTAACCCAAAAACAAGGACTTTGTAGAGTCCATATGAGCAAGAGGAGCCTCGGGGTATAGGTTAATAGCTATTCTCTTCAGAACCATGTACCGTAGTAGTATTGATCTGCACTCCGGAATAGTTCCGACATATGTCTTCGCCAATCTTCCGGATCATCGGCAGCGCAATCGTCGTACCGATCCGCTGTAACCAGGAACACCTCTTTTAGGACATCATCTGGCTTCATAGCTTGAACTTTGTGAGCATTGGCGTAATCCTGTGCTGATTTATTCAGGCTAATCTCGTTCAATACGATTTTAAGATCATCTAAATCCGGGATTTCTCTAAATATTTTTACGAGATCTTTTTTATAAATGATAGGCTGGTCTGCTTCCGACGATCCCTCATCCTGTAGATATTCGTCATCACATAAACAGATTAAAGCAAGACCGCAGTCAGCACAAATAACATCAAATCCAAAATCCCTCTCCTTTATGTCATACTCTATATAACCCATCTCTTCTAATGATTTCACAATGAATTCCTTAAAACCAGTTTCAGAATAGAGGGCTCTGTTGAAACCCTCTTG
>NZ_DAQR01000017.1:670-19618 GCF_002502935.1 Methanoculleus sp. UBA413 | reverse complement strand
GGAGGGGGCAAGCCCCCTCCCCGCAGAAGCCGGACCCGGGGCACGATGCACCAGAGCAGGGGAGCCTCCTTGTCGCCAAACTGGGGATGTCTGCATGGAAAATTAAGGTGAAATGCTCCAATAGTACCCCGCCTCCCCTCTTTGACCGGATTAAGCGGTATCCTCACGAATTCCATACCGAACGTTAGCGCGTATGGGACTCTCTTCCCCGTGGCGATTATCTCCACCACTACGTCGGCGAGCCGCGAGAAAGGCTGTTTTGATGTGGCCTCTCGCTATGCCTTATACGGGTTTCAGGTGCGTTTTATTGCGCAATTAAATTCGATCAGGCTCCCTAAAATAGATCACCAAGTGTATCCATAGGCACTACCAACCGCTCCGCTCCCCCGTATCCTCAAACCCGGAGAAAGAAGTTTATGCGGTTCAGGTGGTGCCGGGAGGCTGCTGCTTTCCTTCCAGTGCACCCCTGATCTGGGTGGACAACTGCTCGAACCTGCCCTGCAGGGCCTTCTCCTGTTTCTCGAGCGACTTAACCCGGAGTTCGAGCGTCTCGATGCGTTCGTTCAAGGATGTAAGCACCTGCTCTTTGCTCTTCTGCATCATGACGCTGCCGACGTTCATGAAGACCGCTGCATCCTCAGCGACGTCGCCCAGGTCCTCGACAGCCCGCCTGGCTTCGCGGATCGAGAGCTCGTACTGTGCTTTCTGTGAGACCACGGTCTGCAGCTGTTGCTGCATCTGCTGGAGCATCGCCAGCTGGTTCTGTACTCTTGGTGGGATATTTTCCATATTCATTAACCCTCCTGAAATGGGACTGGCCCCTGTAACAATATTTTGGGTGGCGGACCAGGAGACGCGAAGGCTCCCAGCCCTTTCTCTACATGGTTGGGGCGGCAAACTCATAAAGAGCCCGGTCACGTCCGGACCCGATCTATCGGGATCAGCGCGGCGGACCAAGTGCATCTGATAGTTCACCCACACCTGTTGCCTCATGCGGAAGTGCGCGACGAAAACTGCAACGCCCATCCACCACCCTTCGCGCACTTCCGCATGAGTGCGCGGTATTAATCGCTGTTCTGGAGCACTGGAGGTGCGGCTATCTCCCGCACCTCAACCGCTATGTTGATCAGCCGGAGCCAGGTGTTGAGGGCCGCCCGGAGAGCCGGTATATCGGTAGCAGTCACCTCGAGGACGAGCGTATCGTCGCCCGCAAGCCTTACGCGGACCGACGACCTCTCTCCAATATCGTCCATCTCCTGGCAGACGGAGAGGTAGAGGGCTCGGGCGTCGTCGGCAATGAACCGGAACGCCGCGGTATGGGTCAGGGGGCCACCTCCAGGGTGTAGCGCTTCCGTTGCGTCCCGTCAAAGACGATCCGGTGTCCGGGGAGGTCTTCACCGGCAAACACGGCATCGATACGGCCTTTGAGAGCCTCGTAGACCGAACTGTCCGACGTGAAAAGCCCGCGGGAGATCGCTCCCGCCCGCTCTTCGACGACGAACGACCTGACGGTGATGTCCACCGGAGGTTTATCACCAGAAAAGACCTGAATGCAAAAATAGGAACCTGACCTGGAGACGATCACAACCGACCGGTCAAGGGAGAGGAGTTCACCCATGCCTGCCTTACCACGGGTGACATACCCCCCGCCGATCGCGAACGCCAGGTCGCGCGCCAGGGACCGCACCTCAGGGAGCGGTTTACGCGACGTCGTGACGACCGTCATCGAGCCTTCAGGTCTTTTATTCCGGCTCCACGTTCCTTGAAGAGGATACGGTGTCCACAGTAGGGACAGCGTATGTTGATATCGATCTCCACTTTCTGTTTACAACGGGCACACTTGTAGGCAGCCACGACCGGTTAGCCCTCCTTCTGCAGCGAGCGCTCGATGCTCCTTGAAGCAATGCGCATCGCCGGAGTCTCCGGGACGTAGGTGCCACCCGCAAACTTAAACCCGCACTTGCGGCACACCCAGATTCCAGTCCCCTCACGCCGGACCGATGCCTGATCACAGCGGGGGCAGGCATGACGCGCACGGGAAATCTTCTCGATCTGGTTCACCCTCTTCCGGATAAACCGGCCATATCTCGGGCCGAAACGCCCGGCACTTCCAACTACCCTGCCCTTGGCACTCTGTTTGCGACTTGCCATTTCGCGTACCTCTTGTCTGTCCTCTAATTTTTGTGCTATCGCTTATTATAGTTACTCACGACTTGCGTTCGAGAATCCTGGTCTCCGCGTTTCCCCGGGATATCTTGTTCACCAGGTCATAGAACTCTTCCTGAATGCCTGCCGGAATCCTGACGACGGCAATCCAGGAACCATCCTTCTGCCACTCGTTCTGCTCGATCGTCACCGCCGCCTGGAGCTCCCCGTACGCCCGGGGAGCGTAGTCGGCCGGGATCCTCACGGCGATGCGGATCTCCTCGAAACGGATAGGGAGAAGAGGGCGCAGTGCCTTGACCGTCTCTTTGACCTGCTCCTCAACAGACTTGAAGGGATCGATATTCACCCTCGCCTCTTCCATGGCAAGCTCGATCCGTTGCGGGGGGTGAGGGAAACCGGACTGGGGGTTGATGGCGTTCCTTGATATGAACGTGATGACCTGGTTCCGTCTCTCTGCAATACGCTGGCGACGCTGGTCGGCGGTGAGCTGGATCTCACCTCGTTTGATGATCCGGAGCGCGGCCGGTTCAAACTCGGTCGTCTTAAAGACCTTCATGAGGGCCTCGTCAGGGGCCCGCTCACCATGTGCGGCGTTTGAGAAGACGAAATCGGCTGCAACTACCTCCTCCAGGTCGATCTCCTCCCCCTGCCGGATCCGCATAGCCAGGTCAGGGTCGACAAGCACCTCGAACCGTTCTCCGTGACTCTCAAGCCGCGCTACAACTGCCTGATCCAGGGGTATCATGACTGATAACACTCACTCTTCGTACTGGTCAATGTAGACCTTCACTTCGTCCTTCTCCAGTTTCCGAAACTCTCCGTCCTTGATGGAAACAACACCGATCTCGATGGCGCTCACGTCCAACTTGCCTTCCGTGGCGGCGTGGAGAGCCTTGATACCGAGTTTGATGGCGCCGGCGAAGTCTGCCTCCTCCTGGTACTCTTCCTCGAAGACCTTCATGACGGCAGGCCGGCCTGTGCCGATCCCGGTCGCCTTGTACTCAAGCAGCGTCCCGCTCGGATCGGTCTCAAACAGACGGGCCTCCCCGTCGCTGACCCCTGCGATCAGGAGAGCGGTCCCGTACGGGCGTGCACCGCCGAACTGGGTGTAGGTCTGCATATGGTCACAGAGTTTCTTGGCCAGGATCTCGACGTTGATCGGTTCATTGTAGGAGACCCGGTTGATCTGCGACTCGACCCGCGCCCTGTCCACGAGAGCCCGCGCATCCCCGACGAGGCCGGAGGATGCCACGCCGATATGCATATCGATCTTGAAGATCTTCTCGATTGATACCGGTTCGAGGAGCCGGGATGTCACGCGTTTATCGACAATCAGCACGACGCCTTCGCTGCACTTGAGGCCGACGGCCGTTGTGCCCCGTTTTACCGCTTCTCTGGCATACTCAACCTGGTAGAGCCTACCGTCCGGGCTGAATACGGTGATCGCCCGGTCATAACCCATCTGATATTGTGGTTGCATTATCGTTCCTCCAAATCGGTTTCAGTGAAAAACAATGACTTCTGATGCATAATACCTTTTTCAACCAAATCAACCTTTTGACGGGGATAGCGGTACACCACAAAATAGTCTCCCCCGATCGTCACTTCCCCGGTCTCCGGGAGAGGCCGGATCGGTCGTATCCGGCGCCGCAGTGCACGGATGGTCCCGGATGTGGCAACCGTCCTGAGTGCGACCCGCTCACCCGCTATCGCGGTGACCGTTGCAAGGGCGGTGGCGATATCCTTCTCCGTCCCCCGCCGGCACCTGACCACGGCATACCCCTCGCCGCAGAAGACCACGGCGGGTTGCGCAAGACCGACGGCTACATCGCCCCAGAGGGAAGTCGCGGCCTCGATGACCGAGAGGTACACATCTTTCTGGTCGGGAGTCACCCCATAGGGGAGGATCCGCACCAGGATGTAGCGCCGCTTCTCCCGCATCGCCGGCGGTCTTGGTTTCATCCGACCACCCTCACCGGTCGGGCAGGTTCGACGAGCCGCCCTATGGACGAGAGGGCCTCACTCACTTCTGCCCCCGTCATGCCGAAGAGCGCGCAGAGGCCCCGGGTCTCACGAACCGATCGCTGTTCAAGGATCGAGCGTGCGCCCGACGATATCGTCAACGGGAAACCGTAACGCCGCTGCAGTGTCAGGATATCCGCGTACCGCTGTAGCGCTCTCTGGCGCCTTCTCCCGCGGTACTGGATGATGGGGGCAAGCGAGATGTCCACTGCCGTACCGTGGTCCGCTGCCGACCGTGCAGCGACATGATCAAAGGCGTTCCTCCGGGTGGCATGGATGTTCCTGACGACGTGCACCTCCTTCACCGAGACGACGGCCCGGTTGAAGGAGATGTCGCCAGCGTTGACGAAGACCACATCGGCAGCCCGGACCGTGGGCTTGCGCACCTGCCTGATGACCTCCTTCTGGGACGCGGCACTGATCACGACGCCCCGGAGAACCTCAAGCCCGCGGGATTGCGAATCCTCCTCTCCGAGGGCGACAAGACTATCGAATCCGAGTTCTACCGCCTCGAGCGCCATCCGTGCCAGCGTCGAGTCGCCGGCGGGATAGGGGCATACACTGGCGTCGGTGATCTTCATCGTGATAGACCGTGTGTAAAAAAGGGGTGTTTATTTGCCGCGGTTTGCATGGGAACGGATGCTCGGGCGGGTCTTCTCGGTTCCGCGTCCGCGCGTCCGCATGCCGCGCCCCTTCATGCCGGCAGAGGTCTTGCCGCGCTCTGCCCGGCCCCGGTGGGCGGAGTCGGCCAGCCACGCGAGGTTGCGGTCGCTCCGGATCGAGGGGTGATGACCGTCGACCAGGATAACCTCAAACCACCTATAGCGTCCGTCTTCACCGACCCAGTAGGAGTTCAGGGCCTCCATGTTCGGGAACTTGCGGGACGCCCGCTCTTCGGCAATGCGCTGCAGGCTCTTTGCCGGGGTCGTCCGGCGCATGCCCATGCGTGCGGTCCTGCGCCCGCGGAAGTACCTGGGCTTCCTCCGGCCGCCGCGACGGACCCTGACACGTGCAACAACGATTCCCTGTTTGGCCTTGTATCCGAGCGACCGGGCCCGGTCAATCCGGGTGGGGCGCTCAATGCGCACGACACTTCCCTCGCGCCGCCACACCTGGAGGCGCTCCCAGAGGAGACCTTTCACCTCGGACTGGTCGGGCCGTTTCCATGCCTCACGAACGTAGGCATACATCGATTTTGCCATTCTTAAATCACCTCAGGTTCAGCGTTTCCGCCACATTCCTTTCAGGGACGTATCCCGTGATTCTTAACAGGTTGACGAGAGAACAAATAAAGGATTCCTTCCAGTCAGTCTGCCTGCAGGAGGGGCTAGTGCCGAGTCAACAATCAAACGTCGGATAGAGGCGTGCCACTGCTCTTTGCCATCCAAAACCAAAAATCCAATGCCGCCTCCGCGACCTCCCGCGTGAGTGTTCAGCACAGGGGGTGATCGAGTCTCACGCGAAGCCGCGAAGACCGCGAAGGGGACTACTACCGTCCAGCAACCGAACTTCGCGCTCTTCGCGACTTCGCGTGAGGTCATCGTCGTTGCATTTCACGCATCGAAATCTTCAAAATAACGTGACACGATGCACTATTGCGACAATTCGTCGTTGACTTGGCACTAGACCCCTTTCCGCTTCTCCACGACGTGGACGGCATCGATCCTGGTGACCGGGTACTGACCGTTCTCGTCCTTCTCCGCCGACTTGACCATATCCCAGACGGTGAGGAGAGCGACAGAGACGCCGGTGAGCGCTTCCATCTCGACACCCGTCCTCCCGTATGACTTTACACGGGCGGTCGCCTCGATGTAGCCGTCCCCTTCCTCGAAATCGATGGTGATGCCTCCAAGCGGTATGGGGTGGCACATGGGGATGATGCGCGGCGTGTCTTTCACCGCGAGGGTGGCCGCCACCCGTGCGGTCGCGAGCACGTTGCCTTTGACCGTGGTTCCTTCCCTGATGGCCCGGAGCGTCTCGCCCCGGAGGTAGATTCTGCCGCTCGCAACCGCTTCCC
The DNA here is from genome assembly GCF_002502935.1 of Methanoculleus sp. UBA413. Classification (NCBI taxonomy): domain Archaea; kingdom Methanobacteriati; phylum Methanobacteriota; class Methanomicrobia; order Methanomicrobiales; family Methanomicrobiaceae; genus Methanoculleus; species Methanoculleus sp. UBA413. Next base: position 13,413 of record NZ_DAQR01000017.1, on the reverse strand, counting down.
GGGGGACCTCGGTCTTGGCTGAGATGTCCACCATCTGCGCGCGGTCGTTCTCGATGTGGGTGAAGACCGGGCCCTCGCCCTGTTTGCCGGACTCGTTCATGTATATCGCAGGAGATCTTCTGTCTCTTGGGGGATAAAAGAGGACGTATTCGGGCCGACTACCCGGGTGTTCCACGGCCGAAGAGTTCGCGTGGGATGAAGTCCAGCATATCTGTAGCGAGCATACCGCACCCCCGCTCCTCCGCGGCCCGCATACCGGCCCTGCCGTTTGCGTATGCGGCGATACAGGCGGCCTCGAATGCCGGCAGGTGGCAGAAGAGCGCCCCGGCCATACCGGCGAGGAGATCGCCTGTCCCCCCGGTGGTCATGGCGGGGGTTCCGGTCCGGTTGAACCTGACCCGCTTCCCGTCGGAGACGACGTCGACCGGGCCTTTGAGGAGGATGGTCCCCGCCGTTGCGGCGGCCTTGACGCTCCTGGCGCGCGGGACAAGGTCCACCGGCGGTTCCGCCCCGGTCATCCGGGCGAACTCGCCCGCGTGCGGGGTGTAGATCGTCTCCTTTGCCGCCGGCAGGGGACGGGCGAGCGCGTCGGCGTCAAAGACCGCTTTTTCTGCCGCCTCAGCGACGGCAAGCACGACATCGTGGCTCGCTCTCCCAAGCCCCATGCCACAGACAACGACGTCAGCCCGCCCGACGAGCCCGAGGATCGTCTCCAGGTGGTCGTTTGTGATCACGTCTCCCTCCAGGCGCTCGTAGATCAGGTCAGGCATGGGGATGTACGCGGGGGAGGCGATCCGCACGATATCGGCACCGGCGCGGAGCGCTCCCATGGCCGCGATGTAGGGCGCCCCCTGGTAGGGCCCTCCCCCGACCACCAGGACCTCGCCGCCGGCGCCCTTGTGGGCCCCGGGCGCCCTTGCCGGGAGGAGCGCAAGATCGCCGGGACCGGTGCAGACCTCAGCCTCGAGCGGGATGCCGATATCCACGACGTCCGCGCCCTCCACCTTGGGTCGGTGGAACGATACGATACGCGCGGCCCTGATACCGGGGGTAGGTATGTCGACAGCGACGACCGGCACGGGGCTTTTGTTCGCCAGGGCGACGAGGGTTGCAAGCGGCTCCCGCACCGCGCCCGAGGCCCCGGTCCCGAGCATCGCGTCAACGATGAGATCGGCCTCATCGAAGACGCGGAGGAGGGGTTCGACGTCTGCGGTGCACCTGACCGGGTGGAGGGCGACCGAACAGTGCCGGAGAAGCGATGCCTGGACGGCAGCCTCCGGGGTCATCTGACCAGAGTCAGGGCAGACGACGTCGACCGCGTCGAGATGCTGGAGGTAGCGGGCTGCCACCATTCCGTCGCCGCCGTTGTTTCCCTTCCCGCAGAGGATGAGGACGCGGGAGGGGTTGTAGCTCTGGATAGTATCCGCGAGCGCTCGCCCGGCGCTCTCCATCATCCGGAGCGACGAGAGCCCCAGCAGAGCAGCGTTCTCTTCGACTGCCCGCATTCGGCCGACGCTGATCACGCCGGTCTCAAGGAACTCCCGCATCCCTTCCATCGGTATACCGCCCTTCCGGAACATTGTCTGATTGGTGCTATGCGCTCTCTTCATAGATATCTTTTGAATGGCGCGGTCCGGTATGTCGGGGCAGGCCTACCCGTATGCCTCACCCCACAACGCGCGTCCTTCCCCTCCGCAATGATTTATTGACACCCGCGACGCACTACTATGGAGATGGGCCTAAAGCGCGATCTGCGGAGAGCGGCTGATACGATCTGCGAAGCGGACCGGGTGACGATCGTCTCCCACATCGACGCCGACGGAATCAGCACCGAGTCGATTCTTGCGCAGGCGCTCAGCCGTGAGGGCATACCGGTCAGTTCAGTCTTTGTCCGCCAGCTCGAGCCGATGGCGATGCGCCACATCCCGAAGGACGACTCCTTAAAACTCTTCACCGACCTTGGGGCAGGCCAGCAGAATCTCCTCGAGGAGCACGGTCTCTCCGCTGACGAGGTCCTGATACTCGACCACCACGTCAGCCAGCCCTGCGGCACGGCCTACCCTCAGGTCAACTGCCTGGACTACGGCGTTACCCGGATGAGTGCGGCCGGCGTTGCATACCTGGTCGCAAAGACGATCGATCCCACCAGCACCGACCTCGCCAAACTCGCAGTGGTCGGAAACGTCGGCGATATGATGGCCCGGGAGAACTGCGGGCTGGTCGGCCCGGCGCGGGAGATCGTCCAGGACGGCGTGGAGTACGGCAACATCATCGTCCGGGAACGGGACTTAAACTGCTACGGGATATCCACCCGCCCTGTCCACGTCTGCCTCGGCTACTGTGACGACCCCTACATCGACGGGATCTCAAACAGCACAAACGCGGCGCTCCAGTTTCTTGAGAGGCTCGGTGTTGAGTTAAAGAACCCGCAGGGCGGCTGGCTCGTCTGGGAGGAACTCACGTTCGATGACCGGCGCAAGATCGTCAGCGCCCTTGCCCAGCAGCTCATTGCTCACGGGAGGGAGATCGACCGCCTCCTCGGCGAGACCTACATCTTCCCCGACGAGACGGAACGCACACCGCTCAGGAACGCCTCCGAATACGCCACCCTGCTCAACGCCTGCGGCCGATGGGCAAAGCCAAAGGTCGGAGGCAGCATCTGCCGCGGGGAGCGCGGGGACGCTTACCGCGAGGCCGAGTACATGCTCGCCCACCACCGCTCGGTCATCCGCGACCTGCTCCAGTACATTCTCGATACCGGGGTGACCGAACTCTCCCACCTGCAGTACATCCACACCGGCGACCGGTTCCCGGATACCATCGTCGGGATCGGCGCCGGTATGGCGCTCTCCAAACTGGACTGGAGGAAACCGATCATGGTGCTCGCCGCGATGGTGGACGAACCGGAGGTCACCAAGGTCTCGATGCGGACCAACCAGTGGGCGCTCGCGCGGGGCGTCGACCTCCAGGAGGCGCTCGTCGAGGCGTCGGCAGGGGTGGGCGGTGCAGGCGGCGGGCACCGGATCGCGGCCGGGGCGTTTATCCCCCGGAATACAGAAGAGGAGTTTGTTGATAGTGTCAACCGGATACTCAAAAGACAGTCTGCTCCGGCGGGTCAGGACGATAGCTGACTTCCAGTTCGGCGCCGGGTCGGGAGAGGCTCTCTTTCCCGACGAATGTACCTTCCAGCTCTCCTCAACGGGGCGCATCCGCCAGGTGCGGCTCGGAAAGGAGAGGCTTGCCACCGTCAGGGCACAGGACGGCCGCCTGACCCTCGGGATCACCGGGGCGGCGCGTCTCTCGACCAGGCTCGCTCCCCCGGCGTACCGGGTGGCGGTGCAGGAGGATGTGGCCCCGTTCATCGCGGACGGGAAGAACGCTATGGCAAAGCACGTCATCGCCGCCGATGCCGGCATCCGCGCAGGAGACGAAGTGCTGGTGGTGACCGGCGACGACCTGCTCCTCGCCACAGGTGCAGCCCTGCTCTCAGGCCCGGAGATGCTGGCATTTAATTACGGTGTAGCGGTAAAAGTACGACAAGGGAGGGGAACGGAATGTTTCCAGGAAAGATAAACCCAAGAAAGATGAAACAGATGATGAAACAGATGGGCATGGAGATGGAGGAGATCGAGGGCGTGGAGAAGGTGGTGATCTACACCTCAGCCGGCAATTACATCTTCGACGAGGCCCAGGTCGTCGCGACAACCATGCAGGGAGTCACCTCCTACCAGATCACCGGAGAGGGGCGGTTTGAAGAGGCGGTCCCGGAGATCCCGGACGAGGACGTCGCCCTTGTCTCGTCCCAGACCGGCGCGACCGAAGAGGTCGCGCGGCAGACGCTCATCGAGACCCGTGGCGATATCGCCGAAGCGATCCTGAAGCTCGCAGAGCAATGATCGAGGACGGCGAAGAAGTCCTGCTCGTCGGTAAGAAACGCGAGTACTTCGTGAAGGCGGGCGAAGGCCAGTTCTCTACCGACCGGGGGATGATCGACCTCGGCGCACTTGCAGGTATGAGCCCGGGAGACGAGATCAGGACCCATCTCGACGTCCCGTTCGTCGTGCTCCGTCCCCGGCCGACCGACTTCTTTGTTCACGCGAAGCGGAGCGGAGCCCCGATGCTCCCAAAGGATATCGGGATCGTGATCGCCTACACGGGAATGAACCGTAGCGACGTTGTCCTCGATGCCGGGACCGGGAGCGGTGTTGCCGCGATCTACTTCGGGAACATCGCCCGCGAGGTGAAGACCTACGAGGTGCGCCCGGAGTTTGCCCGGCTCGCTGCCCGGAACATCAGGGACGCCCGCCTCGATAACGTCGAGGTGATCGCGGCTGATATGCTGGAGGCGACCGGTGAGTTCGACGTCGTTCACCTGGACCTGACAATAACACCGGCACACGTGGAGCACGCCTACTCGCTCCTCCGGCCCGGCGGCTACCTGGCATGCTACACCCCGTTCCTCGAGCACACGTTCGTCACGCTCGATACCGCGGGACCGCTCTTCCGCGACGTCCACTGCTACGAGTGCATGGAACGGGAACTGACGCGCTCAAGCAGGGGGACCCGTCCATCGACCCGGGTCGCCCACAGCGGCTACATCACGATTGCACGAAAGTCAACTACCCCCGACTGAAGTCGGGGGCACGATGCGATTAGGACATGGCGCGGACAGGGTGAAAGCAGGAAAAATAAAATTTGTTCTTTCTCCAACCTGGAGAACCGGCTTCACTTGATAAGAATTTCAGCGGATACTTTGAGGGGATTTACGGGGGATATTCGCCCATTATTATTGGTAAGCATTATGCCTGAGAAGAATGCGGTAATAGACGGGTAATCGTCTGATTCGAGTACAAAATAGAGGGCATGCTCAGTTGGACAGGAATATGCTCCATGAACCTTTATACCGAGTTTCTTCGCTGAATCATCCATTCCATCAATCCAGAGTTTGGTTTCAGGAGTAAATTCCTTCCTTGCAAGACAAAGTTCCGGCGGATGTACGAGGGTGACCAAAAACATCATGGTTCTCACCGCAGCCCAGAGCAATATCATCCTTTATAATACCATTGCACACAATGAGGTTCGTTCTTCGGCAAGACCCCTGAAGTGGTTCGTGAACGCACGAGCGGCTGGAACGCTCGCCCTCCCGCAACCAGGGAGACTCCTCTTTCAGAGAAGGGAGTTTGTTGATGAGGTCGTACCCTCGTCCCGGTACGCCCGATTCTTGAGGTCAAGTCCCCCAATAGACAAAACAGCAACACCCGATATGCCTGGCGATCAGGCGTCTGATCCACGGTTGGGTACAGCCGGTAGTATCGCACGCTGCGATACTATCGCGGTAGACCTCCGCCGGCATGAAGGGAGGCCGTGCGCGGGGTGGAAGTGATCCCGACGAGGGACGTCGCTCCCATCCCCCAGCGTGCGCAGGGGAGGTCTTCCCGGTCATGCCGCCAACGGGCTCCGAAAGATAAAGGGATTTACTCTCGCAGGGGGTGCTCCCACCCGGTGTAGCCGCAGTAGATGCAACAGTCACCGTTGCAGTGCTTGCATTTCTGCGACGGCTGCAGCACCATCACAGTCCCCAATTTGTTGCAATACAGGCACCCAAGCCCCCCGCAGTGATGGCAGACCTCAGGGGCATACCCTTCCTTCTCTTCTGACACGAAGATCTCCTCCCGGATAGTATGAGGAGGCAGACCTGACAAAGGTTGCTGTATGGATCAGAAAAAAAGTATTAGTGGATGCGGGATGAACCAGTATTCAGGAGAGAAGAGGGGGTCTGTCCGTGTCACGGCGGGGAGGCGGGGAGATTCGGGCGCCCGCACGCCTGACCAGGGCCGGATCTCCGGAAGGTAGCCACACAATGTACCACATTATTTCTATCCGTGATTTTGAGCGCAGCGATCTTGATTACCTGCTCGATCGGGCGCAGGAGTTTGATACCGGGAGCTACCAGCCCCGGATGCTTGAGGATAAACTTGCGGCTCTTCTCTTCTTTGAGCCCAGCACCCGCACACGGATGTCGTTTGCGACGGCCATGGCGCGGCTCGGCGGAAGGTGGATCAGCGTCGATTCGGTCGAGGCAAGTTCTATCGTCAAGGGAGAGACACTGGCCGACACCATCAGGGTGCTGAGCGGCTACGCGGACGCCATCGTGCTCCGCCACCCAAAGGAAGGGGCGGCACGGCTGGCAAGTGAGTTCGCCACGGTGCCGGTCATCAACGCTGGCGACGGCGCGGGGCAGCACCCGAGCCAGACGCTGCTCGACCTCTACACGATCAGGCAGTCGATGCCGGTTGATGGGATCAATGTCGGGCTGCTCGGGGACCTGCGCTACGGGAGGACCGCGCACTCGCTGGCACTCGCCCTCTCGCTCTATGGCGTCACGTTGCACACGATCGCGCCGGGGGGGCTCGAGATGCCGGCGAACATCACCCTCGAACTCAGGGAGCGCGGCATGGAGGTGGTCGAGCATGAGGACGTGCAGGAGGTTGTCCGGGATCTCGACGTCCTCTATGTCACGAGGATCCAGCGCGAGCGGTTCCCTGACTCGGCGTCGTACTACAACGTCGCGTCCAGTTACCGGATCACGCCCGACCTTCTTGCCGGCGTCAAGGAGCACCTGATGATCCTCCATCCGCTCCCGCGCGCCGGGGAGATCGACCCGGCGGTGGACCGCACGCCGTATGCGCGCTACTTTGAGCAGGCAAGGAACGGGGTGCCTGTCAGGATGGCGCTCCTCAGTGAGGTGATGGGATGAGCAGGACCGATCCGTCACGGGGGCTGCTCGTCAGCCCTATCAGGAACGGCACCGTGATCGACCATATCACGGCAGGCGAGGCGTTGAACGTCTTAAAGATCCTCGGCATCACAGGGTCGACCCGGGAATGCCTGAGCATCGCAACGAACGTCGGGAGCAAGCGGCTCGGGAAGAAGGATATCGTCAAGATAGAGAGGCGGGAACTCCGGAAAGAGGAGGTAGACCGGATCGCCCTGATCGCACCGCATGCAAAGATCAACATCATCCGGGAGTACCAGGTGGTGGAGAAGAAGGGCGTGAAGATCCCGAAGGTCCTCAAAGGCGTGGTCAGGTGCCCAAATCCCGGTTGCATCACAAACACAAACGAGCCGGTGGAGAGCACGTTTGAGGTGCTTGAGAAAGGGCTACACTGCCTCTACTGTGACTGGTTGATCAAGGACGATATCGCAAACTACATTATCTGATCAGGCGCCCGTACCGGTCGATCTCCCCCCGGTAGACCCGGGTGCTCGAGATCCGCCGGCCGTCTTCGGCGAGGACGCATGAGATCTCGTGGAGGTCCACTTTTCTCCTTCCCCGCTGCCGTCGGAGTTCGTTTATCTCCACGGCAACCGGGAAGGTCTCCTCTGAGACGACGAGTATGTCGAAGTCCGCATCAAGAGCGCTGCCGTAGCGGTCGGAGAGCGGTTCGACGTTCCACTCTGCTGTGTAACCCCGTTTCCTGATAAAAGCCGTAACGTTTGCCAGCCGTTCCTGGTAGGGGTGGACAGGGTGCACCTTCGCGCCGGCGAACTCGTCGGTCGTCAACCCTATGATCACCTCACCATCAGGTCCTGCCAGTTCAAAGGAGCGGGAGAGGAGTTTCTTGTGCCCGGCATGCAGGGGATCGAACGTCCCCCCGACCATCACTTTCATCAGAAGGCGTTTGCCGTGGGGGGGTTTATGGGTAGTGATCAGTGCCGGGAGTGGAGATACCTCACTCTCGTGCCTTCGCGGGGATCATTCCGTCACCTAAACTCTGTCGCCTCACGCAGAAGTGCATGAAGAGCGCGAACTGGACTGCCGACACCCACACTGGCTCCGCGCACTTCTGCACGCGGCTCCTTGTTAACCAGGGCCGGGCTCCCGCCATGCCGCCCGTCGCACTTCACGTGGATTCACGTCTCCCCTCGCCGGGCGCGTGCGCCCTTTCCTCACCGGCGAGGGAGAGCATTTTGTATCGTTGCAACCAATAGTAGACGTACTATGGAGAGTGGATCAGTTGTGGGGGACCGCGTCTTTATTGCGGAGAACGCAACAGTCATCGGAGACGTGACGCTCGCCGACGACGTGAGCATCTGGTTCGGCGCCGTGGTCAGGGCCGATAAGGACATGATCACGGTAGGGGCGGGCTCAAACGTCCAGGACAACGCCGTCGTCCACACCACGGTCGGGTTCCCGGTCAGCATCGGGACGGAGGTCTCTGTCGGTCACGGCGCCATCCTGCACGGCTGTACCGTTCGCGACCGGGTACTCGTCGGGATGGGCGCTGTCGTCCTGAACGGCGCGGTGGTGGGGGAAGGGTCCATCATCGGCGCCGGTGCCGTGGTGACCGAAGGAAAAGAGATCCCGCCGCACTCGCTGGTCCTCGGCGTGCCCGGGAAAGTGGTCAGGGAGACGACGCCCGAACAACAGGAGAGCATCGTCCACAATGCACGGGAATACGTCAAACTTGCAGGGAGGTACCGCCATGGCTGAGGTCGTCGTCATCGGGGCCGGGGTCGCCGGCATCCAGGCGGCGCTCGACCTCGCCGGCCACAACATCCACGTGCACCTCATCGAGCGCGAACCCTCCATCGGCGGACATATGGCGCAGCTCGACAAGACGTTCCCGACCAACGACTGCTCCATGTGTATCCTCTCTCCGAAGATGGTGGAAGTGGGCCGGAACCCGAACGTCACCATCCACACATGCTCCGAGGTCGAGTCGGTCGAGGGCGAGGCGGGGAACTTCCATGTCAGGGTCAGGAAACACCCCCGCTACATCATCGAGGACGAGTGCAACGGGTGCGGGGACTGCACCCGGATCTGCCCGGTGGAGGTCTACAACCGGTTTGACGCCGGTATCGGTGTTCGGAAAGCCATCTACAAACCCCACGCGCAGGCCGTCCCCGACATCGTCATCAAGGACCAGGAGCACTGCATCGAGTGCGGTCTCTGCTATGACGTCTGCGGCAGGGAGGCGATCCTCCGTGAGGACGAGGAGCGGGTCATCGATATCCAGGCGGCAAGCATCATCGTCGCAACCGGTTACGGGACGTTTGATGCCAGAGGTAAGGCACAACTCCGCTACCTCACCATCCCGGACGTGATCACGAGCCTCGAGTTCGAGCGGATGATCAATGCGAGCGGGCCGACAGGAGGCGAACTGAGGCGGCTTTCCAACGGCAAACCGCCCCGGAGCATAGCCTTCGTCCAGTGTGTCGGCTCCCGGGACATCGCCGCCGGCCGCCCCTACTGCTCCGGGGTCTGCTGCATGTACGCGATGAAGAACGCCATGCTCATCCGGGAGAAGAACCCCGAAATCGAGGTCACTGTCTTCTACAACGATATCCGGGCATACGGCAAGGGCTACGAGGAGTACTACGAGCGGGCGAAGAGCCTCGGGATCCGGTTCATCCGCGGGTTCCCGGGGGAGGTGCTCGAGGAGAACAACCACCTGGTGATGGTCGCTGAGAACACCGAGACCTGTGAGGTGGAGACGGTCCACCCTGACCTTGTGGTGCTCTCGGTCGGGCTTGAGCCTGCCCATGGAGCGGAGGATATCGGCAGGATGCTTGGTATCCCGCAGGAAGAGACCGGGTTCTTCGGTGTTGCCGACCAGAAAGTCGGCCCTGTGCTCACGGTGAAGCCAGGGATCTACGTTGCAGGGACGGCCACCGCGCCGAGGGATATACCTGACTCGGTCGCTATGGGCGGAGCGGCGGCGATGCGGGCGTACCTGGACACGCTCAGGGCGGGATGAGCATGCCAGAGAGGGAGCCCTACACCATCGCGTGGGAGGAAGAGACCGGAAGCATCATCTACATCGACCAGACCCTCCTCCCCGGCCAGTACAGAGTGGTGCGGTGCACCACCGTCGAGGACCTTGCCCGAGCGATCCGGAGGCTCGAGGTCAGGGGGGCGCCTGCGCTCGGCATCGCGGGCGCGATGGGCGTGGCGCTCGCGGCCGTCAGGAGCGCTGAACCGGATCTGGGGCGGTTCCGAGAGGAGGTCGGTCGGGCCGCAGACCTTCTCAGGGGCACCCGCCCGACCGCGGTGAACCTTGCATGGGGGATCGACCGTGTGGTAAGAAAGGTGGCGATGGCTGCATCGGTTGCGGAAGCGAAGGCGCTCGCGATCGCGGAAGCAAATGCCGTCGCCGAGGAGGACGAACTGACCTGCCGGAGGCTCGGTACATTCGGCGAAGAACTCTTCCCTGCCAGGTGCACCGCGCTCACCCACTGCAATGCGGGAGCGCTCGCCTGCCGGTGCTGGGGAACGGCGCTTGGGGTGATCAGGTCGGCGGTTGCTGCCGGAAAGGACGTGCGGGTGATCGCCTGCGAGACCAGGCCACTGAACCAGGGGTCCCGGCTCACCTGCTGGGAACTCGCTCGGGACGGGATCGACGTGACCCTCATCCCGGACTCATCGGCAGCATACCTGATGCGGAAGGGAGCGATCGACCTCGTCATCGTCGGCGCGGACCGTATCACGAGGGATGCGGTCTTCAACAAGATCGGGACCTACATGCACGCCGTCGCCGCCCGCCATCACGGGATACCGTTCTACGTCGCGGCGCCGGTCTCCACGTTTGATCTCGCCCGGACCGAGAAGGAGATCACCGTCGAGGAGCGGGACCGGACCGAACTTGCGTACTGCGGCGACCGCCAGCTCGCACCCGACGGGGTGGCCGTGCTCAACTACGCCTTCGATGCCACCCCTCTCGACCTTGTCGATGCGATCATCACCGAGATCGGGGTGCTCCGGCCGCCATACGCCGAATCGTTCAGGCTGATCAGGAAAGGGGAGGAGGTCTGACGATGGCGTTCTTTGAGACCGGGATCTGGGTCGGGCTGATGACCCTTATCGGTGAGGTTACGTTCTTCTTCATCCTCGGGATGGTGCTTGCGGCGATAGCCCTTGCGATCATCGCCACCGCCTCGATAACCAGGGGGAAGTTCTACCTTCCCCGGATCCTGATACCGGGCATGGTCCTCCTGGAGGGGCTCGTGAAGGCGTTCTGCAAACTCCTCGGACTGGACGATAAGGACCTCATCACGTTCTTCATAACGCTTCGGAACACCATGAACACAAAAGCCTTCACCGAGACCCCGGTGGAGCGGCGGGCGGTCTTCCTGCCCCAGTGCCTGCGTTCAGCGGAGTGCCCGGCACACCTGACGCCTGAAGGTCTGGAATGCCGGCGCTGCGGCCGCTGTTCGGTCGGGGAGAATGTAGCGTGGCTTGAGGGCATCGGGTATCGTGTCTTTATTGTCCCGGGCTCGACGTTTATCAAACGGATGGCCAAGAAGTATCACCCGCAGGCGATCATAGGCGTCGGCTGCCTCATGGAGGTAAAAGAGGGGATCGATATGGCCGACCGGATAGGGCTTATCGCCATCGGTGTGGTGAACTTCAAGGACGGGTGCGTGGAGACGGTTGCAGACTGGACCGGGGTGAGGGATGTCGCCCTGCTCGGCATCGAGCTCCCGTCAGGTCCCGTAGACTTTCACGGCCCTGCCGAATAACCGCTCGCTCGCGACCTTGCCGTAGACGAAGATCGTCTCTGCGCTGTTGACATCGCCGACCCTGACACCCGGCCTGAGGGTGATGTTTCCCCCTGCCTGGATAGAGTGAAGATGTGCGTTATCACAGACGGTGGCGGTCTCCAGGACGCTGAGCGGCCCTTTTATTCTGGCATCATGGCCGATGACGATCCTCCCTGCCTTAACATAACCGCCGACCGTTGAGTACGGCCCGAGTTCGAGGCAGCCGGCAACGATTATATTGCCCCAGATGTGCGTATCCGGAGGAGTGATGAAATTGCCATCTATCTTCACGTTTCCGTCAAAAAAGGAACCTCTCGGTGCTATGTATGTGTCCCCGTGCCGATAGATTTTCATGAAGATCTCTCAGATAACAGCTCGGTCCACAACCAGATAAAATTATCAGTAAAACCCGCATGAGGCAGCGAGAGGCTGCATGCATGAAAGCAACCTTCCCTCGGGGATCGCCCCGGGGTAGTGGACCGTGGTGGCTCTTCGCCGCGGGGGAAGAGGGAGAGGGAAGGTCTTGAGAAGATCACGGTATCCTTGAGAGCATGTGTCATCCCGGCTCACATCACCGCGGCAATCGCAAAGACCGCGAGCGCGGCAAACATCCCGGCCCGCAGGATCGAGGTTGCCCCGGATTCCCGGACGCAATCGGGTGTGGTGCACCGGAGACCCCGCGAGGCCCCGAAGAGGATGACGGCGTCCACAAACCCGATGGCGATGAGGTAGAAGAGGCCCCACCAGTCGCCGATGGGGAGGATGCTTGCCGCCACGGCGCCGCAAGCGCAGGCGAACGCCACCACCCCGGTCCCCTGGATACCAATGATCATCGGGAGGGTGCGTGCGCCCCCGGCCGCATCACCGTCCACGTCCTCTGCGTCTTTTAGGACCTCTCGTGCAACGGTGGCGAGGAACGTGATCGTCGCGAGCGATATATTCCTGATCAGCCCCTCGATGCCGGCAAACGCACCGCCGAAGAGGAATATGCTCGCTGTCAGGTAGGCGACGGCGATGTTGCCGAAGACCGGGGTCCGTTTCAGCCAGACGGCGTAGGCGACCAGGATCACCGAGTTGATGAGAGCGATCAGGAGGCAGAGCGGCGTCGTCAGGGCGGCGAGCGCAATCCCACCGGCAAAGAGCGCCACCGTGTACACCTTCGCCCCCCGGAGGCTGATCTCTCCCGAGGGTATGGGCCG
>NZ_DAQR01000017.1:0-421 GCF_002502935.1 Methanoculleus sp. UBA413 | reverse complement strand
GCGAGCAGGAGCGACGGCGACGTGAGCGTCCCTGTGGCGATGAGGTACCCGAGGAGTGCGGTGAGGCCGGCAACGACGGCATTGTGCGGGCGGGTAATCCTGACGAGAGCGGAGACACTCATTCCCGAAGAGTTTGAAGCGCGAACGATAAATAACCCGGTGTCTGCCGGCCGGGATTCTCGGAATCGTCCATGAGGCCGTGCCTTATGGTAGTGGATCATTGCATCTAATACTTCCATGCGATGATTGCGTCACGCGAAGCCGCGAAGAGCGCGAAGGGGACGATATCACCCGGCAACCGAACTTCGCGTCCTCCCGCGTGCGGCCGGCGATCCGCACCAGGACCCGCACGATAAGGTGAAATGCTCCAGTAATGGGCTGTTTCACCTTAACGTGACGGTGCGTGGGAGTGATCGCCGGT
>NZ_DAQR01000105.1:11436-11582 GCF_002502935.1 Methanoculleus sp. UBA413 | reverse complement strand
GCCTTCGGCCTCCTCCCCCGCCCCAGGGCGAGGGCAGTGCGTGGTGAAGAGCCAGTGGAAAGCCGTGCCGGGTGCCGGTTCTTTCTCGGGCCTGTCCCCGGGCAGTGGGCCGTGGTGGATATCGCCTCGGGGGAGGGGGCACGCCC
>NZ_DAQR01000105.1:6911-11243 GCF_002502935.1 Methanoculleus sp. UBA413 | reverse complement strand
GCCCCCTCTCCGCAGGCGGCGGAACTCGTAGATCCCTCCTCGTAGCCCCCACCCCGCCCGGCCTCCGGCCTCCTCCCGTGCGCTCACGGCGCCGAAGACCGCTGGACGGCGATCCGGTCGGCCCCCTTCCCGAAGAAGTGGTAGCCGGAACCGCCCTCGGCGAGGATATCCAGCAGGCGGTTGGGGTCGGTCACCACATTCCCGCCAACGATCTCCACGCCGCGGGCGAAGAGGGCGTCCGGGAGGATGCTCACCGAAGGCCCGAGCACAACCACCGTGGCCCCAGACCGGGCGAGGTCGAGCAGGTGTTCGAGCGTCCCGTTGATCAGCGTGGTCCCGGTGATGATCAGGGTGTCGGCCCAGGGAACAACCCGGTCAGTCTCCTCAACCGGTGCATAGAACGGGAGCTCATCGGGCTTGAGCGTGCGGGGGTCCATCTCAAGGACCCGGAACGGCTGACCGGCCTGTTTCAGGGCACGCAGGTACGGGGTCAGCGCCCCGACGACCACAACGTTCCCGCTCTCCTGTATCGTGAGGAGATCGACCGCATCGATGCCGCGGGTGACCGTATACCCCGGTTGGGGGCACACATCATCACAGAGCGCCGAGAGAGCGCTCACGACCGCGATCCCGAGCGCCTTGCGCATCGGCCGGTCGCCAAGAGCGTCGGCGATGAAGGCCCGGATCGTGCGCTCCCGGAGCCTTCCTGAGTGCGGCATCGCCTTCGCCGAACTCGGGCAGCAGACCGCCTCCGGGATCGACTTTATGGGTGTTGCGCAGATGCCCCCATGACCGGTGCTGAGTTTGACCCCGGTGAAGAAGATCCCCACAACCGCCCGCTCGACCCGCACATCATCCATCCTCTCCCCGAGGCGCTCCTCAAGGATCCGGACGGTATCGCCAAGGATCGTGCCGTCCATCATCAGAGCCCACCCTGCTCCGGTCCGCAGCACCCCCCACAACCAGAAACCGGGATACCGTCCTGGCAGCATCCAGTCCCCTCACCGTTCGTCGCACAGAAGAGGACGCCATACCCCATCCCGGTCTCGTGGGGGGAGCTGGTGATGCCGGTGTATCCCAGACGCTTCAGCACGGCCTCAAGCCCCTGCGGGTGGCAGAGCGGATGCCCGGCGCTCATGAGCGCCCGGTCGAGTTCCGCGACCCCGGCCCCGGGGGAGACGGTGCAATCAGGGGTGCAGAAGAGGTGGTTGAGGACAAGAAGCCCGCCGGGGGCGAGAGATTCAGTGACCTTGCCGAGGACGTCCACCAGCCGGTCCCTGAACTTATAGAGGAGGTGCGAGACGATGATAAGGTCATACCCCCTGCCTGGATCGTCGATGAGGATATCTCCTCCCCGGGCAGAGACCCGCCCGTCCATACCGTATCTGCCGATGTACTCCCGGGTCAGCGGTACCACGTGCGGCAGATCAAAGACGCATGCCTGGAGGTCCGGGTTCTCCTGGCAGAGAGCGATGGCATAGAGGCCATGGCCGCCGCCGATATCAAGCATGGACCGGGCGTCCCAAAACCCGGGGTGCCGGGCAACCAGGCCGACGACGTGTTGCAGTTCGCCCCGGACGCACCGCTGGGCGACCGCCCTGAGATGGTCGTGCGTCGGTCGAAGACCAGTCTTAGGTCTCTCAACGCCGTTCCTGAGCGTCTCAGCCAGGTTGGACCACGATGAAGTCTCCCTGCCTGCAGCGAGGATCAGGTCCCCCTGGTAGGTAGGGCTGGTGCTGACCAGGAGTTCTTCGGCGATGCGGGTGTTTGCGCAGACCCCTCCGTCAAACGTGATATACCCCATATCAGCAAGCGCCGCTAGAAAACCCCGGGTGAACATCCCGTTTATGCCGATCGCAGTGACATCATGGCGTGTGGCCGGCCCATGCTCCGAGAGCCAGTCAAAGAGCCCGATCTCGAGCGCTGCCGAGAGGATCCGGTAAGCCTGATACCCGGATATGGTCGCATCCAGGAGTTCAACGTTCTCTGCCGCTGGCATACCCTGCCGGAACTGGATTATATGGTTCGTCATGGTGTGATCACATCCCGATTGAAATTGGTGTTGGGTGGAGGATGCTCTCGACCTCTTCGTCAGTGAGGTCGTAGTCGTAGAACTCACGGAAAAACTTCGTTGTCTCGTCTGCGAGGTCGACGTCGGCAAACCGGTCCGGGTAGAGCTTCTGTGCAAGCCAGAGGATCCCAAGCGGGCTCTCCGGTGCGGGACGATCCCACCAGAACGTTCCTACAGGGCAGGGATACACCGCCCCGTCCCGGACCGCCTGGATCGTCTCAAACTGGGGGTTGGCTACAAACGCACCGGCCGGGCTCGAGTAGTCCTTCATGCTCGATTGAACATAGATAACGTCAGGATCCCACCGGACGAGCTCCTCGGCAGAGATCTCATAGCCCCCACGGATGACCTTCTGGTCGATCCCTCCAGCGACGTTGATCCCTCCTGCCGCGTGAATCATATCGTTACCCCACGCACCGAGTCCTTCTGTCTTGAGGGGCGTGCTCATCATGTAATAGACCCGTTTCCGCTCGCTCTCGGGGATATCGGCGAGTTTCGCCTCGATCCGCGCGAGGGTTTCATTCCAGTACGCAACCAGCCGTTCGGCACGCTCCTCGCGCCCGAAGACCTGACCCAGCATGAGGAACTCCTGTTTCAGCTCCTCGACTCCGGCACGCCCCGTGAGCACCCGCACGACCGGAACCCCGGCCGCTTCAATGCGGGAGTTGCCAGTCTCGGCATAATAACTCCCAATAACGACGTCGGGGTTGAGTTTCAGGATCTCCTCCACATTAACCTCGTCGAACGAACCGACATCAGGTGTGGTGCGATATCCCGGGACAACGGTATACAGGCGCTCCGTTGTGCACTTCTTCGGCTGGGCGACGACCCGGTCGCCGACCCCCAGGGCAGCCAGTTCCTGCGCCGCTCCGCCGCAGCAGGTGATGACCACGGTCCTGACCTCGGACGGGATGGTCACCGTCCTGTTGTCCATGTCCGTGATCGTCCGGACCGTTGCGGCAGGTTCTTCACCGGCTGTCCCGGGCGCTGCAAGGATAAAAGCAAGAACCAGGACGGCACAGACGGCTACGATGGCAATAGCCAGATGGCGAGCATCTCTCTTCATCAACTACACCGTAGAATAGGTGCAACGTGAGGAAACATTAAAAGATTCTATTTTACTTTTCTTAGATATTAACTACATCATATTTATTCGGTTACCTGCGGCTTTGCATCCCCATCCCCGAACCGGTATGCCCCGTTCGGCACGGTGATCTCGAACCGGGCGCCCTCACCGAAGACCCCGGTCTCCTGGATGGAGATCCCGGTGATCCCGAGGATCTCCGCGACCAGGAAGAGCCCATGCCCATGCCGCCGCTTGTAGGTCGCACGAAAGATCACCGCCTTCTCGCTGTCCGGGATGCCGATGCCGTCGTCTTCGCAGATGATCACCAGGTTCTGTCCGGACCTCATCCAGGAGAACCAGACTTCAGTCACAGCACCGCCATGACGGACGGCGTTGTCGATGAGGTTGTAGAAGACCTTTTGCACCATCGGGTCCGCGTAGACCTCAAGACCCTCAAGGTTCGTCAGGACCCGGACCCCCACCGGGAGAATCAACTCTGAGACGCTCTCCCGGATGAGATCTTCCGGCCTCTGCCAGGCGGGCGCCATCATCCCCATGTCCTGATAGTCCCGGCTGAACTCGATCTGTTTCTGGATCTCGCCGACAGCAATCCGGGCACGCTCGAGGTAGTCCCGGATACCCAGATCCCCACTGCCCTCCGCGGCGAAGTCGATGTAGGCGCGTGCGACGGTGATCTGGTTGAGGATATCGTGGCGGGTGATCGCCGAGAGAAGATTCAGTTTTGCGTTCGCCCGGCCGAGTGCCGCCTCGGCGTACTGCCACTCGGTGATATCCTCCCCTGAACTGAGCGTCCCCCAGACGGCACCGTCACCATCCCGGAGCACGGTGTTGTGCCACTGGATAATTCGCTCGCCTCCATCGGCAGTGAGAACCGACGTCCTCGCATATACCGGCTCAGTATCCCCACGCATCAGCCTGCAAAAGAGCGTGCGGAGACGTTCCCGCTCTTCCGGGGGGGTGAACCGCTCGATCCAGGGCTCGCCCACGACCACATCTGCCGGGTAGCCGAGAACCTCGGACGTCCTGCAGTTGATGAGGCTGACCCGCCCGTCCGCGTCCAGGACAACGAAGAGGGCGCCGGCGATATCCAGGTACTGCCTGAGCCGGTCCTTCTCCCGCCGGAGGCGCTCCTCACTCGCCACGAGACCGGTGAAGAGCACCGCGTAGGGCTGCC
>NZ_DAQR01000105.1:1554-6633 GCF_002502935.1 Methanoculleus sp. UBA413 | reverse complement strand
TTTGCGATCCCGTAGACGCTGACATAGAGCGTGAAGGCGAGCTCTGAGGCGATCAGCACGAGGATCGCCGCGATCAGGTGGCCGGCAACCCGCGGCGAGAAGGCATCCCGCAGCCGGTAGAAGGCGACAGCCCCAAGGGCGAGCAGGGCTGATATAAGATACTCGCTCCAGACCTTGAACGGGGTCAGTCCGACGCCCTCGACGTAGCAGTCGGGGAAGACCGGGAAGACAAAGATCGAGAGGAGGAGGGGGCCGGTTACTCCGGCAAACCCGGCAAAGACCCACCGGCGGTCCAGATCGCTCCTGAACAGGAGCGGAGCGGCAAGGAGTGTCCCCGCAAGGAGGTAGCGGGAAGCGATCCAGAGCTGTGTCGGGAGGTTTGCGTCGTAGCCGACGAAGATCCCCATCCCCTTGTAGGCAAGAGCATGGAGCAGCCCGATCCCGGCCACGAAGAGGAGCCCGGTGCCGGTGACGAGCAGATAACTGTTCTCCCGCATCGTCCGGGCGTTCCAGACAACGGTGAAGACCGCTATCGCTATTCCAACGGCGACGAGTTCGGCGATCGTGTGGAAGAGGAGGTAACTGTAGAGGCTGGTCGCTGCAAGGGCGACGAGGAGCACCGTAAAGGCAACAAACGGCGTCCATATACGGGATTTCGCGACACCCTCCTCCACGCGGCCTTGTTGGAGATCTGCGCCGCACCGGTGAGGGTATTCAGCCAGGGACTCTGTCCACGCAAGATCGCTTCTCATGACACAGGATCAAATCCAGCTCTTCCGGCTGCGGGCCAGGGAAGCGCCGGGCCGCTCCCCAGGTGTTTTCGCTTCCGCGCGGCAGTGAGGCGCCTGCACGGCCCGGCACCCCTGCCGCGTTTTTGTCCTTAATACGGTAGAGATCAATAGACGTCAACCTTTCCCTAAGGAACAACGAAGCATACCACTTCATTCGAGATAGATGAGTGTACTCATGAATCCCAGGGGGGAGCGACCCCGCCCGGTTGAGAACCCGGGATCCGGAGACAATCGACCGCTAGACCAGTTCGTTTCTCCGCAAAAACTCCCGGATCTTGCGCGACTCGACCCATCCCGCATCGAGCTGTTTGACAATACTGTTGATCCGCTCAACCTGCCTGCGGATCTTCTCTGACGCTCCTCCGTCATCGATCAGGTCGGCCATACCGAGGATCACCTGCAGGGGCAGGCGGATGTGGTCGGCGAGGATCGCAAACTGCTCGATGTTCTGCTCGATCTGGTAGAACGCCTGCAGCCGCAGATCCTCATAGCGCTTCCGGTCAGAGACATCCCTGCCGACAGTCTGGACACCGACCACCTCCCCGCCCTCGATGATCGGAGACTCGTTCATCTCCACAAAGGCGACCGTTCCATCCTTCCGGCGGAGTTCTACGAGGAGCCCCTCGACAGGCTCTCCCCGGGTGACCCGGACCCGAGCCCCCAGCCAGGCAGGCCAGGACTCCTCGAGAACATAATCACTGCACTGCACACCGATCATCTCTTCAGGAGTATACCCAAGGATCCGCGTCACCGCCGGGGAGATGTAGGTGATCCCCCGGTCGTGGTAGCAGGTATAGATCATATCAAAACTCCGCTGGGCGATCTCCCGGAACCGCTCCTCGCTCTCCCGGAGCGCGTTCTGCATCTCCCTCCAGTCGGTGATATCCTCTACCATCCCGATGACAAAACCTCTCTCCCCGGGATCGTGGAGCAGAGACGTGGTCAACCGCCCCCAGATGGTCCTCCCATCCTTCGTCACGTAGCGCATCTCCCGCTGGACGCTCTCCCGGGGGAGAGCCCCGGCATTCTCCCGGTCGGGCGAAAAGATCAGGTCCGGGAACAGCATGGCATGGAGTTCATCCTCATCGTAGCCGAACATCCGCACAAACGCCGGGTTTGTCTCCGTGATCCTTCCTCCGGGATCGATGAGCGCGATCCCGGCCCCGGCCTGCTCAAAGATGCCGCGGAACCTCTCCTCGCTCTCCCGGAGAGCGCGTTCAGCCTTCTTCTGCTCGGTGATATCCTGGCCGATGACAGCCAGCCGCCCGGGCTGCGGCTGGTAGATGTGCAGCTCATACCACCGCCCGCTCCCCGGCTCCTGCAGCCGTCGCTGCACCGGGACACCCGTCTCCGCGACCTCCCCGTAGAGGGCGCCGGCCCCCTCGCGGATCGCCGGGAAGACATCAAAGAGCCGCCGCCCGACCAGTTCCTCCCGGCTGCGGCCGAAGAGATCTGCCGCTTTCTCGTTCAGTTCGAGGAGCCGGTAGTCGACGGGACTGCCCTCATTGTCCCGGACAACCTCATAGAGGGTGTAACTCTCAAGCATCTGCTCAAAGAGGAGGCGGTACTTCTCCTCGCTCCTCCGGAGCCCCTCGTCTGCCCGCATCCGCTCAATAGTCCGGCCGAGCCTCTCGGCGACGGTATCGATCAGGGAGCGCTCTTCGGTGAGGAACGACCCCTCATCCGCCCGGGGATGCTCATGGAGGTAGCAGACCTCCACCCTCCCGGCGGTCCGGCCGTGGACGATGATCGGGCTTTCCTGCCGCCAGGAGGTCTCGCAGAACCCAGCCGAGAGATACTCCCGGTCGTCGAGAGTGATCCGGGCGACAGCATCCTCAGGGTGAAGCCAGCCGGCGGGGAGGACGGTGGCGACCTCCTGGAGGATTGCATCGAGTGTTATCCCGGGCCGCTCGACGATACCGGTCATGGCGTAGAGGGTCGCAAGTTCCCGAACCCGGTTGTCCAGATCACTTCGCTGCATCCGGAGTTTCTCTTCCGCCCGCCGCCGGTCCGTGATATCGTTTATGATGACGACGAGCCGGTCGTACTCGGGCCGGTATGCCCTCAGCTCGTAATAGGCGTCGACATCCGGGCTGTAGACCTCGCGGTGCACCGGCGTCCCGGTCCGCGCAACCCCCCGGCAGAGGTCGAGCGTAACAGGACCGACCGACGGGACAGCCGTGACGAGGTCTTCCCCGGCAACCTCATCCCTCCGGCGCCCGAGAGCCTCTTCAGCCTTGCGGTTGATCTGGATGACCCGGAACCCGGCAGGTTCCCCGGAACCCCCACGGATGACCTCGAGCAGCAGCCCGACGTCGAGCATCTGGTCGAAGAGGAGGCGGTACTGCCGTTCGGAGGCTGTCGTCGCCGCGTTTGCCTCCGCCTGCCCGACGGCGGCTCCGAGCATCGCGGCGGCCGCGGCGACAAGATCGCGCTCCTGCTGCCGGACGGGGTTGTCAGTCTCCACGACGAGGTGTCCGACCGTCCTCCTCCCGGCGATGATCGGGACGGTGATCCTCCCGCCGCCGGGCGCCGCGGTCCCGGGCACGACCCGTATCGATACCCGACCGGGGTTCTGGAACCCGCCGGGCAGGAGGTCGGCCGTTCGGCGGAAGACCTCCTCAACGCCGGCGTCGCCCTCCCCGATCAGCCGGGAGATCGCATACAGCGTCCGAAACTCCTTCACCAGCCCCTGCAGCCTCTCCCGGCCGGTGATATCGAGGTTGATCCCGGCCCAGAGGATGACCTGCCCGGCGGCATCCCGGATAGGGACGCCCCTGCTCGCGATGGTATGGTACTCCCCGTCCGACCCGAGGATGCGGTAGTCGCGGCTCCAGGTCTCCCCGGTCGCGACAGTGTGCTCCCATGCGGCAAGCGCCGCGGCCCTCTCCTCCGGATGGATGTTGCTCGCCCATCCGGTGCCCCGGCACTCCTCAAGCGTCATCCCGGCAAGGTCGAGGTAGGAGTCTGAGAGGTAGAGCACCCCGCCGTCAGGCCCGCAGATCCAGATGCCGTAGGGGACCGTCTCGTCGGCGAGCTCCGCGGGTACTCCTGATTCGTCACCGAGAGGCGTTGTAGAGAAATCTGGTGTGGGCATGCGGGTCTGGTCCTGCAGGGAGGGGAGGCGGGAGCGGGGATCATAAAAATCAGGCATCCTGCATATATCCCGCGTCTCCGGCCGGCACCGGGGCACTCTGCGTATGGAGTAATCTCGTCAATCAGTTAGTACGATCGCACGATAATGTTTCTGCTCGGAGGTAAGGTAACCTTACCCGGATTTCAGGTTTTCGGTTGGATTCCACCGGAAGCAGACCCGGGAGTACTCCCGGGATCGGCACTACCCTTAAGTTGCACGGAGCCAAAATTCCGTATATCTATGACGAAGACCTACACCCGATGGACTGCTGCCCGCCTGGAGACCTGCCATGCCCGGGCATGAGGAGTGCCCCCGCTGCCGGGCCGGGATCTGCGAGATCCACCAGCCGGTCGCCGGCCGCCGGGAGATCGCGGTCTTCGCGGTCGCAGGTGTCCTCCTCCTCGCGGGGATATACGTTGAGTATTTCACCCCCTACCCCCTCGCCGGGACGATTCTCCTCCTCGCCGCCGCGGTCATATCAGGCCACGACGTCCTGAAGGCCGGACTCCTCGCGCTCATCCGGTTCAGGTTCAACATCGCCGTGCTCATCACGATCGCGGCGGCGGGCGCGTTCCTGACCGCAAACCCGGCCGAGGGTGCGGCCGTGCTCTACCTCTACGCCATCGCCGAGTTCCTGGAGGAGTATGCGGCCGGGCGGGCGCATCGCTCGATCGCGTCGCTCCTCGATATCGCGCCGCAGACGGCCCGGGTCAGGCGGGACGAGGGGGAAGTGGTTGTCCCGGTCAGCGACGTCCGGGTCGGCGAGACCGTGCTCGCAAGGCCGGGCGATACCATCCCGCTGGACGGCGTCGTCACGCTCGGCGAGTCGTCGGTCGACCAGGCCCCGATCACCGGAGAGAGCGTCCCGGTGGCAAAGGGTGTCGGGGACGAGGTCTACGCCGGGACCCGGAACATGGACGGCTACCTGGAGATCAGGGTGACAAAGCCTGAGGAGGCGAGCACCATATCCCGGGTCGTGGCCCTGGTCGCTGAGGCTCAGGCCCACACCTCCCCCACCGAGGCCTTCATCGAGCGGTTCGCTCGCTACTACACCCCGGCGGTCATCCTCGTCGCCGGGCTCCTCGTCGTGGTCCCGCCGCTCGTCTTCGGCGTTCCGTTCCTCGAGGCCTTCTACCGGGCGCTGATCCTGCT
>NZ_DAQR01000105.1:0-1352 GCF_002502935.1 Methanoculleus sp. UBA413 | reverse complement strand
TCGATGGTCTCGGGGATCACGACCGCGGCGCATAACGGTGTGCTCATCAAGGGCCGGGATGCTCTCGAGGCCGTGGGGCTTGCCCGGGTGATCGTCTTTGACAAGACCGGGACCCTCACGACCGGGAGGCTCGAGGTCGACGACGTCATCTCCTTCGGGGTGCCGGCGGCCGAGGTGCTCGCGGTCGCCGCATCGCTTGAGGCACGCTCCGGCCACCCGATAGCGGAGGCGGTCCTGCGGCGTGCCGGGGAGGAGGGAGTCCCCCTCCGGGACGTGGAGGAGTTTGCGTCGGTCACCGGCAGGGGTGTCAGGGGAAGGATCGACGGCGTGACCTACCTCCTCGGGAACGAGTCGCTCTTCCCCGATGTCGGCGGCGGTGCGTGGCGGGCGGAGTACGACCGCCTGGAGGGGGAGGGGAAGACCGTCATCCTCGCCGGCACCGAATCGGCGGTCATCGGGCTTCTTGCCCTCTCCGACGTCATCAAGGAGGATGCCCGGGAGACGGTGGCTGACCTGGAGGCGCGGGGGATCAGGACGGTGATGCTCACGGGGGACAACGAGCGTGTCGGGGAGGCGGTGGCCCGCCGCATCGGTATCGATGAGTGCCATGCCGGGCTCCTCCCTGAGGATAAGGTTGCGATGGTCGAGCAGTTGATGGAGCGCTACGGCCAGGTGGTGATGGTCGGCGACGGCGTGAATGACGCACCGGCGCTGGCCCGCGCGAACGTCGGGGTCGCGATGGGGGCTATCGGGTCTGATATCGCGATCGAGGCGGCCGATATCGTCGTGATGGAGGACGACATCTCCAGGGTAGCCTACCTCGTGGCCCTCTCCGAGAAGACGGTCTCGGTCGTGCGGCAGAACGTCGCCACCGCGGTCGTTGTGAAACTCGGCATCGCCGCCCTCGCCGTCGTGGGCCTGGTCACCCTCTGGATGGCGGTGGCGTTCGGGGATATGGGGCTCTCCCTTGCGGTCATCGCAAACGCACTCAGGATTGGCCGGCCGGGCGGCGAGTGAGCGCAGGTTTTGGCGGGACGTGGAGGCGGCGGTTCGATCGCTCGCGTTGTCGCAAAGGAGATGCAATAGTAGGCCATTTCATCTTAACTTGAGGATGCGTAGGAGTGATCGCCGGTCTCTCACGCGAAGACGCGAAGGTGACGATGGGGTACCCGGGCTCGACCCAGACAGTGGACCGTGATGGCTATCACACCAGGGTGGGGAGACCGGGGAGGGGGTCTCCCCCCATTGGCGCGAACTTACCACGTGGATGCAATGCGTTCCTGGCTGGTTATCGGCGAGGTTCAAGCTCTGTTGAACCCCATGTCGGTTCTGGTGAACGCGGAGTATCCCCC
>NZ_DAQR01000132.1:6682-15856 GCF_002502935.1 Methanoculleus sp. UBA413 | reverse complement strand
CCGGTGGGAGGACTTTCCTCAGCAGCACAAGGCATGTGCCACCGTCGGCCGCACTCTCCCTCTCCTATATAATATTCACGGGAGGGAATATATACCCGCGCATACCCCGCCCTGACAACCCCTGCACCGCTGGCCGGAACCGACCCGGCCGCACATACCGCGCAGAACCGCATGATGCCCTTGGGCCCACGCATCCCGGATGACGAGACCGGGGGGCGCTTCCGTACAAACGGGATAGGTTTATATACTCGTGGTCAGGTCTTACCCTCAGGTAATCACCATGGGGGGAAGTGAGGGCTGTACGCACCTAGAGCTTGCAGCAATCTTTGCGGCATTCATCACCGTCGCCACGCTCTTCTCGCTTGTCTCGTTCGGGGCGGGCGCCATAGACAGCGGGCCGGCGGCCGGTACGGGCGCATACCCAGTCCTGGCCGCGAACGAGCCACATATCGCGCTGGCCGGGGAGATCACCGGTTCCCTCTCGGTCCCGGAACCCGCCGGCACCTGCATCGATACCCTGACCTTCCGCATCGCCCACACAGGAGAGGGCGAGGCCATCGACCTCTCCCGGGTCACCGTGACGGTCATAGCAGGAGACTACCTCGAGATCCTCGCGCGGTCAGGGGACTTCCTCCCAGGGCCGGGGATGTGGACGGCAACACTGCCTGCGGGCGGCAGCACGCTCCTCGAACCCGGGGAGGAATGCACGGTCCGGCTCTGCCTCGACCGTCCCGTCCCTGCCGGCGACGACCTGACCATCAAGGTGCGCCCCGAGGGGTGCAGACCCTGCACGATCTCCGGGCCGGTCAGGGTCCTTGCGGCCGGCGCGGGCGCCTCTCTTCCAGAGAAAGACTAAAAGTATTCAATATCCCACGATCCATTCTGATGGCAATGCTGACCCCGGAAGAAGGCAGAACGGCAGTAGACCTGGCAAGGAGCAGCATCGAGAAAGCCGTAAACGGTGGACGGATGGCGCTGCAAAACCTCCCCCCAGTCTTCCAGGAGAAACGCGGCGTCTTCGTCACGATCAAGCGGCAGGGGCATCTCCGCGGATGCATCGGCGTCCCGTACCCCAGGATGCCGCTTGGTGAGGCGATCGTCGAGGCGGCCGTATCGGCAGCCCTCGAGGACCCCCGGTTCATGCCGGTATCCCCGCGGGAACTCGACGATATCGACCTCGAGGTGACGGTGCTCACAGAACCCCGGCCGCTCGACTGCCCGCCGGAAAAGCGCCCGAACTCTGTCGAGGTCGGGAAGCACGGCCTGATCGTCAGTGGCCTCGGGAGAGGAGGACTCCTCCTCCCGCAGGTCCCGGCGGAGTACGGCTGGACCAGCACTGAGTTCCTTGACCAGACCTGCCTCAAGGCCGGACTCCCGGCCGGGTGCTGGAGGCGTGACGATGTCACCGTACAGGTCTTTGAGGGGCAGATATTCGACGAAAAGGCGGTTTAACCCGAATGGCAATCACTTTTGAAGTCATACACAAAGATATCGCTGGAAGGGTCGGCAAACTCAGGGTGAACGGCAGAACGGTCCGGACGCCCGCGCTTCTCCCGGTCGTCAACCCCCACCTTCCCCTGGTGACCCCCCGCGAGATGCAGGAGATGGGAGTCGAGGCCCTGATCACGAACGCCTACATCTTCAGGCGGAGCACAGAGTTCTGCGATAAGGCGCTCGCGGAAGGACTCCACAGTGTCCTCGACTTCGACGGCACCATCATGACCGACTCAGGCTCGTTCCAGCTCTCGGTCTACGGTGAGGTCGAGGTGAGCAACCGGGAGACGCTTGAGTTTCAGCAGGCGATAGGAAGCGACATCATCGTCCCCCTGGACATCCCCACCCCGCCGGACGCTGGCCGGGAGAGGGCAGCACGGGAACTCGCGACCACCATGGACCGGATCCGGGAAGCCCGCGAACTCTTCCCCGACGCGAACCTTGCAGGACCGGTGCAGGGCGGGATCTTCACCGACCTCCGCGAGGAGGCTGGTCGCGCCGTCCAGGATCTCGGGTTCTCATTCTGCCCGGTCGGCGCCGTTGTGCCGCTGATGGAGAACTACCGTTACCAGGAACTGGTAGAGGTCGTCCTTGCGGCCAAACGCGGCCTCTCCCCGGCGACCGCCGTCCACCTCTTCGGTGCAGGCCACCCGTCGATGTTCGCCCTCGCCGTCGCGATGGGATGCGACCTCTTCGACTCGGCAGCATACGCCCTCTTTGCCCGGGAAGGGCGCTACATCACCCCGCACGGGAGTTTCAAGATCGACGAACTTGCAGAACTCCCCTGCCCCTGTAAGGTCTGCCGGTCGATGACCGCCGACGAACTCCGCCGGTCCGAAGACCGAGAGCGGCTGCTCGCCCTCCATAACCTCTACGTCACCCTTGCAGAGATCGCCCGCATCAGGCAGGCGGTCCAGGACGGGACCCTCTGGGAGCTGGTCGACGAGCGGTGCCGGAGCCACCCGCGCCTGCTCGCCGGCTACCGGAAACTCCTCGCTCACGCGACCGAACTCGAGCACCACGACAACGTCTCCAAACGCCGGTTCTTCTACTGCGGGTCGGAGAGTTGCCGGCGGACGGAGGTGTTGCGGTACCATGAGGTCGTCCCCCGTATTCCCATCGGAGAGCGGGTGCTGGTCTCGTTTGACGGCCGGGAGGTCCCCGGGTTTGATACGGTGCTGAACTTCAAACCGCCCTTCGGACCGTATCCTGTAGAACTCGCAGAGACGTTCCCGATCGGCCAGAGTGAGGTTCCGGAGTGGGACGAGGATATGGTCCGTTCAGGATGCGCCGGGATCCGCGCCCTGATGGAGACGCACACGGAGAGCCGGTTTGCCGTCCGGTGCAGCGAGGCGTGGGCGCAACTCGTCCTCAACGAGGTTCCTGGCGCGGAGGTGTACCATGAGCGTGTATGAGGTGAAAAAGCGTGATGGGTTGGCACGGATAAGCACCTACGAAGACGGGAAGAGGAGCATCTCTCTCCCCGCCGCCCTCGATACAAATGATCTCTTTCCCGCACTCAGCAGGCGGGCGCTCTCAAACGTTCCGCTCTCTGCGGAGGAGGCGTTCGTCAGGGACTACTTCTCCCCGGGAGAGGGGGATCAGCCAATAGCCGTCCACCCGCTCGCCCCACCGGTGTCGGAGTCGGGCGACTGCACCCTGGTCGCGAACTGGCACACGGCGCTTAACAACCCAAGGAACTACGCAAGATGGCTTGCCGACCTGAAGGAGAGCGTCCCGCCTGACACCGCGTGGTACGCCCCGGCCTCGGCGCTCCCCTC
Source organism: Methanoculleus sp. UBA413 (assembly GCF_002502935.1). Classification (NCBI taxonomy): domain Archaea; kingdom Methanobacteriati; phylum Methanobacteriota; class Methanomicrobia; order Methanomicrobiales; family Methanomicrobiaceae; genus Methanoculleus; species Methanoculleus sp. UBA413. The sequence goes on along the minus strand of NZ_DAQR01000132.1, from coordinate 12,581 downwards.
GACCGCCTGCCTCCTCATCTACTCAGGCTTCGATCTCTTCGATTACCGCGCCGTCGACCTTGCATCAGCGCAGAGGACCTTCTGCCTGCCTGAAGGCGAGTTCCCTGTCTCGGTCATGGAGACCGGGGTCTGCGGGTGTGAGGGCTGCCGGGCCGGCGACCTCGTGCAGCACAACCGCCTGGCGCTCGACCGCGAGATCGCTTTAGTGCGGCACTACATTGAGGCCGGCAGGCTCAGGGAACTGATGGAGGGGCGGTGCCGTGCGAGCGCCGCACAGGTGAGCATCCTCCGGTTCCTCGACCGGAACTACGAATGTATGGAACGCTCCCTTCCGGTGGCGCGGGCGGTGCCGATGGGGGCAAACACGGCCGAGTCGCAGAACCGGGCCGAGATCCGGCGGTTCGCCGACCGGGTGATCGAGCGGTTCGTCCCGACCCGGACCGACGTTGCAGTCCTCCTCCCCTGCTCGGCGCGGAAGCCCTACTCGCTCTCCCAGAGCCACCGGCTCTTTATGAACACGGTGGACCGGCGGGCGCACGAACTGATCGTCACCTCGCCCCTCGGCCTCGTGCCCCGGGAAGTGGAGCGGATCTACCCGGCCGGCCACTACGATGTGCCGGTGACCGGCTACTGGGACCACGAGGAGTGCGCCTTCATCGCCGATATCCTCGCCCGCTACTTTGCCGCGCACCCCTATAGCCGGGTGATCGCCCACCTTGAGGGCGGGGCGCTCACCGTCGCGGAGATGGCGGCGGAGGCCTGCGGCATTGATCTTGAGGTGACCTGCCGCGGCCACCCGACGTCGCCGCAGTCGCTTGCGGCACTGGACGGGGCTCTGGAAGGAGAACGCCGGATGCAGACCGATACCATCCGGGGCACGGTCGCCTGGCAGTTTGCGACTGATATCAACACAAAGGGGCTCTCCCTCCGGGGCAGGAGCATGCAGATGGCGGTCCTCCGCGGGAAGCAGCAGCTCTTCAGCATCGATGAGGGGACCGGGCTCTTCCGCCCGACGTTTGAGGGCTGGAAGATGATCCCTGAGGGCTACCGGGTCAGGATCGATGCGTTCGTGCCGCAGGGTGATGTCCTCGCCCCCGGGATCGTGGACTGTGACCCCCGGATACGGGAGGGCGACGAGGTGCTCGTGGAAGGACCGCTCGCGCTCGCAACCGGGCGGGCGATGATGGGGGCGGACGAGATGCTCCGGTCAAAGCGCGGTGTGGCGGTCAGGGTCCGGAAGACGAAGAAACTGGGAGAATAAGCAAGTCCAGGGGGTTCTATTCCCTGGGACTCACGTTTTGAGGCGTTTGACCTCAGATTTTTATCAATTACATCGAGTATCGCCATTGGGGGAGGCGGCTCGCGGGAAGTGCGAGCGAGAGCGGCTTTTGAGCACCGATAGGTGCGAGGGGGCATGCGCCCCTCCCCTGTCTCCAACTCGCAGTGTTCCGTACTACTCGTCACCCACCCCACCCGCCGCCCCTACCGGGGGCGGGGGCAGTACGTGGCGATACCAAGGGGCAAACCCAGCCCGGGCACGATGAACTTCTGGTGCGAACCGGTCGGGCTCTCGCTGATTGCCCATCGACAATGATCAAGACCGTTTCCCAAGGAGGTGGACTATTGACCGGTCTGCGGTCAATAATACCCGAAACCGACGTTCGTCTCCTGAATTGAGCGGTATCTTCGTGAATCCCCATACCGAACGTTAGCGCCAATTGGGTGTCCCCCTCCCCGGCTGAGGGATTTGGGGACGACCTCGAGATGTAACCAAAAAAGAGGCAGTGTATCTGCCCAAAAAACCCAAAACCCTTACTTCTTCGGGACGAGCCTCACCGCCGTCCCGTAGGCCAGGAGCTCCGCCGCCGTTGCCATCGTCTGGGACGTCGTGAACCTGATGTTCACGACCGCATCTGCCCCAAGGTCGCGCGCGGCGTTGGCCATCCGGTTGTATGCCTCGGTCCGGGCATCGGCGAGCATATCAGTGTACTCCTGGAGTTCACCGCCGACGATGCTCTTTAAGCCCGCCATGACGTCTTTTCCCAGGTGTTTCGTCCGTACCGTGTTCCCAAAGACCACGCCGAGGATCTCTCCAACAGCATAGCCCGGCACTTCTTCGGTCGTTGTCAGTATCATGTATTCACTCCTTGATCTCGTCGATGACATCCTCGCGCCCCCGCCAGATGATCAGCGCGATACCGATCACGACGAGCGGGATGCCGCAGAAGGGCACGAGAAGCGCGACAACCGCGCCGATAACGGTCAGGGCAATACCCCAGCGCATCTGGCTCCGCATAACTACTTATACAACTGGTGCGGGGATAACCGTTCGTGTTCTCCCCATTCCCGGGGGCCTGCCCCGCGCAGAATAGCTGCAGTAAAGAGGCTGGAGTCATAATGTGTATGGAAGCGTTAGATACAGTTTGACGTTATCATCGATCAGGAATATCAGGAGTGAAGCGGTTGTACAAGGTGGAATTGGCGACCAAACTCGCCGACCGGGTTTACGAATACTGGATACACGCGCCGCAGGTGGCGCACCATGCACGGGCAGGCCAGTTTCTCATCCTGCGCCTGCATGAGACAGGCGAGCGGATACCGCTCACCATCTCCGCAGTCAGGGGAGATGCTGTCCGGGTAATATTTATGGCCGTCGGCAAGACGACCCAGGAACTTGCGACGCTCCGTGCGGGGGACAGCATCAAGGACGTCGCAGGACCGCTCGGAAAGCCGAGCGAGATCGGGAATTACGGAACCTGCTGCGTCATCGGCGGCGGTGTCGGGATCGCAAGCACGCCGCTCATCGCAAAGGAACTAAAAGAGGCAGGCAACCACGTCATCGGGATCATCGGGGCGCGGAGCGCCGATCTCCTCATCCTGGAGGACGAGATGCGCGCGATATGCGATGAACTCTATATCACGACCGACGACGGGAGCAAGGGTGTTCATGGGTTTGCAAGCGACGTCCTCAAAGGTCTGCTGAACGAGCGGACGATCAACCGGGTCTGGATCATCGGCCCTGCCATCATGATGAAGGTCACCTCCGGCGTGACGGTCCCCTACGGCGTGAAGACCTACGTGAGCCTCAATCCGATTATGGTCGACGGGACCGGGATGTGCGGATCCTGCCGGGTGACCGTCGGCGGAGAGACGAAGTTTGCCTGCGTCGACGGCCCTGAGTTCGATGCCCACCAGGTTGATTTTGCCGAACTAATGCAGCGGCAGCGAATCTACACAAGCCAGGAGAAGGTCTTGCTTGAGCGGTTCGCTGAGCACCAGTGCCGGTGCGGCGAAGGGGGCCACCACCATGGGTGACCGACCGGCCGACGTCCGGGTCAGGGACTTCAAAGAAGTCGATACCGGACTCTCCGCCGACGAGGCGATTGCCGAGGCAGAGCGCTGCCTCCAGTGCAAAAAGCCGCTCTGTGTAAAGGGCTGCCCGGTCTGCATCGATATCCCCGCGTTCATCCGCGAGGTCGCGGAAGGAGACTTCCCCGGGGCCGCACGGACGCTCAAGGAGCAGAACATGCTCCCCGCCATCTGCGGGCGGGTATGCCCGCAGGAGACGCAGTGTGAGGGAGCCTGCGTCCTCGGCATCAAGGAGACCCCCATCCGGATCGGCGCGCTCGAACGGTTCGTGGCCGACTGGGAGCGGCAGAACGGTGCCGAACTCCCCAAGACCGCCCGGCCGACCGGGAAGCGTGTGGCGGTCGTGGGATCCGGCCCGGCAGGGCTGACGGCTGCAGCCGAGCTCGCCCGCGCCGGCCACGCCGTCACGATCTTTGAGTCGCTCCACGAGGCCGGCGGCGTCCTGACCTACGGTATCCCTGCGTTCCGGCTGCCAAAGGATGTCGTCAAGGCAGAGATCAACCAGGTGCTCGCCCTCGATGTCCGCTTAAAGAAGAACTACCTGGTGGGGAGGAGCGTCAGCGTCGACGAACTCCTCGGCTACGACGCAGTCTTCCTCGCGACCGGGGCCGGGCTGCCTGCGTTTATGGGGATTCCAGGAGAGAATCTGAATGGTGTCTACTCGGCAAACGAGTTCCTCACGAGGGTGAACCTGATGCACGCCGACGCGTTCCCGGAGTTCGACACGCCGGTCCTCCACGGGGGGCGCGTGGCGGTGATCGGCGGCGGGAACGTCGCGATGGACGCCGCCCGGGTGGCACGCCGCATGGGCGCGAAGGTCTTCCTGGTCTACCGGCGGCGCGAGGAGGATATGCCGGCACGGAGAGTTGAGGTTCTGCACGCGAAGGAAGAGGAGATCGAGTTTCTCACCTGCGCAAACCCAACCCGGATCCTCGGCGAAGGGTGCGTCTCCGGGCTCGAATGCGTGAAGATGTCGCTCTGCGACCTCGATGCGAGCGGCCGCCCGTCCCCGGAGCCGATTCCGGGAAGCGAGTTCACTCTCGATGTGGATATGGTGATCCAGGCGATCGGCACAAGCCCAAACCCGCTCCTCGTCTCCCTGATCCCGGGACTCAAGCGCGGCCGGAGGGGGAACGTCGTCGTCGACGAGAACGGCAGGACGTCCATCCCTCACGTCTACGCAGGCGGGGATATCGCCACCGGCGCGGCGACGGTGATCGAGGCGATGGGCTCGGCGAAGCGTGCGGCGGCGGCGATCAACGCGATGCTCCGGGAAGAGTAAATTCTTTTTCCGGATCGGTCCCAGGACAAGACCGGGTCCAACCTGTTCTTCAGGTTTGCCGCCTGGAGGGGCGATATTTCACCAAAGCGGAGTTCGAGCGGGCGGGCGATCTTCGAGCGGGATGCCCCCTCATGCCCGGGTGGGCAGCGCGCAGGCCGGACGGGAGTGTTTGCAAAGGGCGTATCCGCCGCTCCGACCCTATCTCCGCTTCCGGTATAGGACGAAACTCATCCCTACGCCAAAAGCCGCGAGGACCGCTCCGAACCCCGGCGTCGTCCGGAGCGACTGCCCGGGCGCCAGGTCAGAGGGGACCTGCACGATGTCAATCTTCTGATCGGCCCGGACGGTGATCTCCCAGACGATCTGGTCGCCGCCGTAGACTTTCAGCACGATGTTCTCGACGCGGGCGCCCGGAGGCTGTCCGGAGATGGCCTGCGCCTCCGCTTCGGCTCTCCCGACCGTGAGGTTCTCTTCCGAGACGTAAGTGGTGGAGACGACCTCCCCGCCTGAGAGGTCGACGATGTACTCCGTGAACACGCCGGTATCGTTGATGAAGTAGACCTGCGTCCGCGAAGGCTTGGCCGTAACCTCCTCGTAGCGGTTCGGGGATTGATTCTCAATGTACGACCGCAGATCTGCATTGTTGCTGAGTGCCGGGTACTCCGCAAAGATCTCCGGGAATGTGAGTTCCGCGGCCAGGGGCATCGCTTCATCGCAGCCGATGATCCAGATGTTTCCGATAGACGGTTCGCCGCCGTGTTCGTCGGCTATCTTGTTTAAATAGACGAGCTGTTCTTCGCAGGCGTTCGCCGGCACGATGTACACGTACTTGTGGGTGTGATTGTAAATACCCTCATGCCACCAGATCTCCCCGTGTTCGGCGATGAACGCGGTGATCGTCTCGTTGGTCTTCGCGTTTGGGTGGACCCCAAACAGGATGCCTGTCTGGTTCCCCTGCCCGGGGAGGGGGGTCACTACCGCACCAACAGGGATGCTGCAGACGAGCACCGCAACGGTGAGCCCGAGTGCCAGAAGGAGAACACTTTTCGACATAAAAATTGGGTTAATTGTACCTCGGAACCTCACCGAGGAGAATCTGTGTTCTGAAATCTTCGTACCTGAGAATACCATCGCCGGTCGGGTCGTTCGGGTCCTGCGTGTAATAGGAGTCGTCGGCATCGCCATAGACGGTAATGTTGATGTGATCGTTGCCCGCCGTCCTGTAAACCTGGGGATTGTCAAATACAT
>NZ_DAQR01000132.1:5598-6506 GCF_002502935.1 Methanoculleus sp. UBA413 | reverse complement strand
CACGATTCTGCAATGGCATGCCCCGAAACATTACCGGTAGCCACTTCTCTCATCGAGAACGACAGAAACCGCGTAGGGATGCCCAGCGCCCGGGCGAAGGCGGTATACAGGGTTCCATACTCATCGCAGACCCCCAGATACTTTCCGTTTATGGGAGAGGGGTGATCCATCATGTACAGGTCGGAGAATATATATTCAAGATATGGGTCTTCGTATGTGTAATTCATAGCCCCATTGACATACTGCGTTATCGCATATGCGGACTGATACGGCTCTGTCGTACCATCAGCCGCTTGCGCTGCTTCGAGTAGCACTCTATATCCCTCACTGAACGGGAAATGATACAGGTCGCTCGTCTCGAGGTTTTCTCCGCCGTCAGGATCGAGGAGATGCGACGCATCGTTGTTATACTTCTCTACGGCATCGATCGGCATCCTTGCCATCCATGACGTAAGGCCGGTCGGATCAACTCTGATCTCGACTGCCATCGGTTTTATTCCGATGGAACTATGCTGTGGGAGAACCTCGAATGGAACTGTCACAGTGAGGTCCGCCCCCGCTGCAAGATCCGAAAAAGGTACGCCACACCCATACCCATCCTTAAGCGACCAGAGGATGACCATCCCGCTCGCTGCAGAAGAAGCATAGTTATGGATTGTGATCTCGTGATAGACAAATGTGTCCTGTGTCCAGTACCAGGAGATAGTTCCCTGGGTCATTCTCACGTCCGGCATCAAATCCCGGGTGCCGGGGTCGCCGCTCTCGGTTTGCAGCGTCAACGAAACCTTACCGGGTGAGACTGGAACCATATCCGCATCGATCACCTGGAATTCTGACACCCTCTTTGGATCCAGAATAATTACTCCGGGGTGCTGCCGTGCGATCTCCTCAGTGATCGGAACCCTCTG
>NZ_DAQR01000132.1:3183-5360 GCF_002502935.1 Methanoculleus sp. UBA413 | reverse complement strand
TCGAACGTATCGAGCCAGCCCCTTGATTCATTCTCTGCACTCACCGCCGGCACAACACCCATGCTCACCAGCAGCACCGCCAGGAGCATGGAAAGTGCCCGCATTCCAATGTTTCCGTTCATTTGCTTTCCTCCTATAACATCCCCGGAGGCAAAAGAGGCACAACCATAAGTACATGGAATGCGAACCATTCTTTTGCCTTCGGGCAGATGGGGGCTCATCCGGTCTTGGACGGATGGGGTGAGCCTCCGCGGTTTTGCGAACACGTTCCAGGCATCCGCACAGGGACATAGGCGTCAGGCCATTTATGTTTTCTGTCCCTTCTCTTTACACGTCCATCGGCTGTTTGCAAAAATGAAGCATTTGATCTCATTCTGAGGGATGCAAGCGCAGGAGAACGGCCGTTTTCGCGGCAAGGAAGATCGCGCGGTCTACGTTGTAGTGCAATGATGCCGGACTAACCGACCATATCCGGCTCTCGTCGTATTCCTCCGGAGGCTGTCACGGCGATAATACCGATGGAAAGCCGTGCCCGGGAATGCCTCGAACTATGACCTCTCGGAGGATGCGAAATCCGGCCGGTACCCCCGTTCTCGTGTACTGCCGGTTGGGAACCGGGCTCTGAGCAGCCGTCGGGCTCTGCTGTGCGGCTTCTCCGCAGAGAAAGGAGTCGAAACGCCGAAAGGGTGACTTGCGGCGATTCGTGAGTGCGACGAATGGAACGTCCGGGACATCGTCATCGACAAGAACGGCCGGACGTCCATACCCCATGTCTACGCCGGCGGGGATATCGCCACCGGCGCAGCGACGGTGATCGAGGCGATGGGCTCGGCGAAGCGTGCGGCAGCGGCGATCAACGCGATGCTGAAGGAAGAGTGACAGCCCCGGGTCCTCTCACCCGGAGAGGCAGCACTTCGGGATGGCTTGTGGGGGGAGGGGGCGAGCCCCATAAGCGCTAACTTTAGCCATGAGAATTCGAGCGGATAATGCCCTATTTGGTGAAATGTGGCTAATTTGACGATATATCGGCCACACAATTCCGGTGGTGTGCGGCAATGGTCCTCCTCCGCTGAAAACGATAGGGATCAGGGAAATCTCATGGGAAACGGATTGCCTTGGGGCAGAGATGAGAACTCGCCGATTGCCTGGTACTTGCCGGTATCACCGAGAATGCATTCCACCCAGCTGGTAAGTTAACGCCTATGGGGGCGAGCCCCCTCCCCGGCCCCCACCCCCAAGGCGATTCTCACCACCCACGGTCCCCTGCCCGGGGAGCCCGGGGGACAGCCTCTCGCTCTGCCCCATGAATGCTCACGCGCGTGCTTCCACGAGAGGCTGGTGATCCCCGCACCAGAACCCGCAAGATGAGGGATATGGGCCACTACCCAAAACCGGAGGGTTATAGCCAGCCGGCATCCTTCCCATGAAGGATGTTTGTCGCCTGCCACCTGTTTATCGGTCTCGTCCTGGGCCTGGCGATCGCCGACCGCCTGGACGACCGGCGGTTTATCGGCTTCTCTGCCCTGGGGGCCGTCCTCCCCGACCTGCTCGATAAACCGGTGGGCCACATCCTGCTTGCGGAGTCGCTCAACTTCGGGCGGATAATTGGGCATGGACTGCTCTTCCTCGCACTCCTGCTCATCGTGGGCGTCGCCCTCAGGAGGCGGCGGGGGTCATTTGTGCTCCTCGCCGTCGCTGCAGGCGTCGCCTCCCACCAGGTTCTTGATGCGATGTGGGCGATGCCCGTCACCTGGTACTTCCCGCTTCTTGGTCCCTACGAGCCGGGTGAGTTTACCGGCTACTTCGGCAACGCCATCCTGGGAGAGGTATCCTCACTCTCAGAGTGGCTATTTCTCCTCGCATCAACCGCCATAGCCCTCGCCGCCGGTCACGACCTCGGCCACGACCACTCCGAGCTCAGGCGCACGCTCACCCGCGCGGCAGTCCCGCTCCTTGCAGCCCTCACCCTCGCCTCCCTCTTCGCCTGGGCGGCCGGTGTCCCGGAAAGTATCCTGATGGCCGGGGCCGGGCCGGAGGAGCACCTGATGCTCGCAGCGGCAGGGGTCGCCGGGATTATCGGGATCGCCAGACACCGGGAGTTCCTGGACGCCGGATGAGGGTCACCATCTGCCCAGTTGGGTCAACCTGTCGATTCGGCCCGGGACGGTCCTCTCCAC
>NZ_DAQR01000132.1:0-2847 GCF_002502935.1 Methanoculleus sp. UBA413 | reverse complement strand
TCCCCATGCGGGAGATGCATCAACAAGAGGGTCATTCCGCTTAATATTCTTCGCATGGTTAGGACCAACGATACGGACTGATACTGTGGTGATATCGATGGGTTCACCACCGGCGGTAAGGCCGATGGGAATGATGATGTATCTTAGTGATTCCGGAGAGGTACTGACGCCGTAGACAGTTCCAGCCACGGTACAACTCGATCCGGCCTGCTGGATACCCTGGTGAATGACCGACTGACTCTCCCCGGAGAAGTGAAAACCCGCCGCCAGGACGGTGTAGGAGAAGATGGATGCGACCACGACAAACGCGATGAGTACGATCGCGGCCTCGAGTCCGGTGAACCCGGCCTCTGCATCAGAAGAGCTCGATGAAGACATTCTTCCCAATGCCCGCGGGAATTGTTCTGGTCAACGAGGCAGTCGCCCCCCCTGCAGTGGTCATCCCGATGGTGAACGTCTCTCCCCTTTGAATTCGCATGCGATTCACCACCAGTTTCACCGTGACGACCTCCCCCGCCTCCAGGAGGTCATTGGTATCCTCCCGGCACCGCCAGGTTAGTGTTATGCCGGAGTCGCCGGGAGGAAACGTGACAAGCGTCTCCTGTGTGGCGACGGTATAGATCACGCTCCCCATATCGACCGCAGCCAGATTGGTTGCGGCCTCAAGGTCGAACTCAACGGAATAGAGCAGCCCCTCATCGTTATCCAGTTTGGCGATGACCGCCTGCCCCGGGCGGAGGGCGGACCCCGCTTCTTCGAGGGCGGCATGCATCACCTCCTGGCTCTTCTGTGATGTGGCGATACCTGCCCCGAGAACGACGTACGCGAAGACCGATGCAACGACGATGAGGGCGATGAAGACAATAGCTGCCTCCAGTCCGGTGAAAGCCCGTTCATCCCTCTCGTCCAGGTCCATCCAATCGAGGGTTGGATGCGCACCAATTAAAGTATGCTGATGTGGGCCAGAGTTGTTTCTCCACCGGCGCCCGGAGACTCGCGCGATGCGTGGCCCTGCCCAATGGCGCGCTTGAGATCCATCCGACCGACTGGTGCCGGGAAGTCTTCCACCTGGTGGAGGTCACATCGCGTCACCAATGACGGGGTTTCATCCCTCCAGCGGGTAATTGCTCAGTCAGATCCGCTCAGATCCGCTGAAAACTGATCTCCGGCATACCCTTGGGCGCTACCAGAGAGGGAACCACCAGGATCAGCCTCACCCTGCACAGCAGCGGCCCGCCGGGAATTTATATATACTTATGGCCTTTTATGGGTAGCAGATGCCGCTAGAAATCACCACCGGACTCCTCGCCGGGCCTGCACACAACCATACGCCCCGGGGCGTCGTCCGGCCCGGCCCCACCATCCACTCTCCTGGAGCAGCCGGTATCGTCGCCGGGCTTGCTGCGCTGTTTTGCCGGCACGAGGTGCGCACCGGTGCGTTCTTTGCCGCGATAAAAGAATCCTTCTTCGGCAGTCCTGCATCCCGGGCAGAGCAGGCCTTAAGCATCATCCTTATCGCCGCCGTCCTCGTAGCCGTCGGGACGACGGTCCTTATCGTCCTGGCGCCGGAGGAGGGGGAGAAGTTCACCGAGTTCTACATCCTCGGGCCGAGGGGGAAGGCAGCCGACTACCCGACCGAGTTCATGTCCGGAACCCCGCAGACGGTCATCATCGGGATCGGGAACCAGGAGTACCAGGATATAACCTACACGGTAGAGACGTTTGCCGTACGGAGCAGGTTCGATGAGGCGACGAACCAGTCGGTGATCGTCTCTGCGACGCTCCTTGACCGGTTTTCAGTCACGGTGCCGCATAACGAGACCATAGAGCAGCCCTACACCTTCCGGATTATGGATCCGAATACAAACAGGCTCGAGTTTCTCCTCTTCAGGGAGGCACCTCCAGAAGACCAGAGCGATCACATCGCTGCCAGTTACCGCGACCTGCACCTCTGGCTGCGGGTGCATTGACGGCGGTACAAAACGCCCTCACCCCATTTTTCGCATGGCTCCGGTTATCAGCGCGAAAGGCCGGTGGAACCCCGGGTAGCCGGCCGCTCCAAACCTTTATAGTTGCAAACGGTTATAGGAAGTGTGAGGTACAACGGATGAAACGCGGAATCCTGGTCGCCTCCCTCCTGGTTCTGGCGCTCGTGGTGGCTCCGGCGGGTGCTTTCAGCGCTGATGAGCTCCAGATACTTGTGGACGAGGAAGGAGGCGCGAATATCACCTTTAACTACACCCTCTCGTGGATCGAGAGGATCGCGGTCTTTTTCAAGATCGCCGAGCCTGAGCAGGAGCTGAAGTCCGCGCTCGAGGAGGCGGCGGGGGCACCTGTAACGGTGACTTCTGCAGAGAGCGACGTCGCCGCGTTCTCGGTTCCGGGTTTTGCGAAGACTCAGAAGACTGATGACGGGACTGTCTACTCCACGCCGGCGCTCAACCTCACCGGGGCTCAGGCGATGCTCGACCGCTACTGGTTTGCGCCGCTGGTCCAGGCCGACTTCTCCCCGGATCTGACGGTGGTCAGGTTCCCGGACGGTCATGAGGAGACCTTCTCCAACCAGAGCGCCATCCCGGCACTCTCTCACACAGTTCCGTGAGCGGAGCCGGAGGACCTTTTTTTGAACGCATCCCAAAAGCGCCCTGCGACCGGATGTCCCCATGGTTCAGAGCATGCTGACGCACGTTCGTAAAGAATTGAGCAAGAGCCAGCGTTAGATCGCTGACACGGTTTCCCCCCGGGTACCGCCTTGCGGGGGAGGACCGGGAGGGGGCGAGCCCCCATTGGCGCGAACGCAACCATGGGTGCACTGTGTCCCCTGCTGGCTATCGGCGAGGTTCAAGC
>NZ_DAQR01000044.1:19428-41536 GCF_002502935.1 Methanoculleus sp. UBA413 | reverse complement strand
TCTCCATGTACGACCCCGAGCGCTGCCACCTCGGCGGTATCCCGATGGGCCAGCGCCAGCTGATGACCTACGAGGTCTCCGGCACCGGCGTCTTCGTTGAAGGCGACGACCTGCACTACGTCAACAACTCTGCCATGCAGCAGATGTGGGACGATATCAGGAGAACGGTCATCGTCGGCATGGACCTTGCCCACCAGACCCTGCAGAAGCGTCTGGGCAAGGAGGTTACCCCCGAGACGATCAACGAGTACCTCCATATCTTAAACCACGCCATGCCCGGCGCAGCGGTTGTCCAGGAACACATGGTCGAGACCCACCCCGGCCTCGTCGACGACTGTTACGTCAAGGTCTTCACCGGTGACGACGATGTCGCAGACGACATCGAGCCCCAGTTCCTGCTGAACATCGAGAAGCTCTTCCCCGCCAAGCAGGCCGAGGAGCTCAAGGCAGAAGTCGGCAAGGGTATGTACCAGGCCATCCACATCCCGACCGCGGTCTCGCGGACCTGTGATGGTGGAACGACCTCCCGGTGGTCTGCGATGCAGATCGGTATGTCCTTCATCGCCGCCTACCGGATGTGCGCCGGTGAGGCAGCCGTCGCTGACCTCTCCTTCGCTGCAAAGCACGCAGGCGTCGTCCAGATGGCCTCGCTCCTGCCCGCACGGCGTGCCCGTGGCCCGAACGAGCCCGGTGGTATCAAGTTCGGTCTCTTCGCCGATATCGTTCAGGCGAACCGGAAGTACCCCAACGACCCCGCCAAGGCTGCCCTTGAGGTCGTCGGCGCCGGAACCATGCTCTTCGACCAGATCTGGCTCGGTTCCTACATGTCCGGCGGTGTCGGATTCACCCAGTACGCGACCGCGGCCTACACCGACAACATCCTCGATGAGTTCACCTACTACGGTATGGACTACATCAAGGACAAGTACAAGGTCGACTGGAAGAACCCGAGCCCGAAGGACAAGATCAAGCCGACCCAGGATGTCGTCAACGACATGGCAACCGAGGTCACCCTCAACGCCATGGAGCAGTACGAGCAGTTCCCGACCATGATGGAGGACCACTTCGGCGGGTCCCAGCGTGCCGGTGTCATCGCCGCTGCGTCCGGTCTCACGACCGCCATCGCAACCGGCAACTCGAACGCCGGTCTCAACGGATGGTACCTCTCGATGCTCCTGCACAAGGACGGCTGGTCGCGTCTCGGCTTCTTCGGCTACGACCTCCAGGACCAGTGCGGGTCTGCAAACTCGCTCTCCATGGAGCCCGACCGCGGTCTAATGGGCGAGCTGCGTGGTCCGAACTACCCGAACTACGCGATGAACGTCGGTCACCAGGGCGAGTACGCCGCAATCGTCGGCGGTTCTCACTACGGGCGCGGCGACGCGTTCTGCTACAGCCCGCTCGTCAAGGTCTGCTTCGCCGACCCGGCCCTGAAGTTCGACTTCGCCGAGCCCCGCCGCGAGTTCGCGAAGGGTGCAATCCGCGAGTTTATGCCTGCCGGTGAGCGTTCGCTCATCATCCCGGCAAGGTAAACTCCTCCATAACCCCCTTTTTAGGTGCACGTCCTCACAATCCGCGATCGCAAGCATTCCTGCCGATCAGCTGGAGAAGGTGGAGCGAGTGGTTCTCACTCGCCCACGTATTATCAGGTTTTAAATTCGTATTACAGAGTCAGTGACTTTTCCTGTTCTTCTTCAGATTTTACCGTTCCCGGACCCCTGATCTGCCCGCCCCGGTCACCGGGAGGCGCGCGGGGTTCAGGGCGGGGCGGCATTGCACCGGTGAGCGGGGTGGGGGGTTCCGGGAACGAGACTCCGTGTCAATGCCTGGAGCATTTCGCCTTAACTTGAGGGTGCGTGGGAGTGATCGCCGGTCTCACGCGGAAGCATGCGGGACCCGGCGAACGCGCTATATCACCATACCCCCAAACACTATCACAGCATACCGGGGGAGACCTTCGCGCAAATGACAACCGATGGCCGGATCATCATGCACGTGGACATGGACAGTTTCTTCGCTTCAGTGGAGATCCGCCGCGCCCCGTCCCTTGCCGGCAGGCCGGTGATCGTGGGCGCCGACCCGAAGGGAGGGGCGGGCCGTGGGGTCGTGAGCACCTGCTCCTACGAGGCCCGCCGCTACGGGGTGCACTCAGGTATGCCCATCTCCCGGGCGTATACCCTCTGCCCGCACGGTGTCTACCTCCCGGTGAACCGCCCGCTCTACTCCCGCGTCTCGGATGAGATCATGGCGATCCTCAGCGAGCGTGCCGACCGCATCGAGCAGGTGAGCATCGACGAGGCCTACCTCGACGTCACCAGTGCCGGCAGTTTCCCGGCGGCGGAGGCGCTTGCCACCGCAATCAAGCGGGACATCAGGGAAGCCGAGGGGCTCACCTGCTCCATCGGCATCGCGCCGGGCAAGGTTGCGGCAAAGATCGCATCCGACTACTGGAAACCGGACGGGCTGACGGTCGTCTCCCCGGACGAGGTCGCGGCGTTTCTCGCCCCCCTGCCGGTGGGAAAGATCCCCGGGGTCGGGAAGAAGACGGGCGAGGATCTGGCCGGGATGGGCGTCCTGACCATCGGTGACCTGGCCCGTTCTGATGTCCAGGCCCTCATCGCCCGGTTCGGCAGGTCCGGGATCAGGCTGCACCGTCTCGCCCGGGGCATCGATGATGCGGAGGTGCAGGCCCGGGAGGGGTGCAAATCAGTCTCCCGGGAGACGACGTTTGATGAGGATACTGCCGATCCGGACCTTCTCTCCGCGACCATCGCCGACCTTGCCGATGAAGTTGCCGGGGCGCTCGCGGCCGATGGTCTCCGGTGCCGGACCGTCACGGTCAAGGTCAGGTACCGGGGGTTTGAGACGCACACCCGGTCACTGACACTGGACCGGTTCACCGCGGACCCGGAGGTTATCAGGCGGACCGCGGGCGATCTCCTCCTCCCGTTCCTCAACGGCACCGAGGTCAGGCTCCTCGGGGTCAGGCTCTCGGGGTTTGAGGACAGCCGCACCCGGCAGACCTCGATCGACGAGTTCCTCCCTTCCTGACGATGGGCCCGCGGTGCGAACGTTCTTTACCCTGGGTGCGCACAGGTGACGCGGAGCATGCCCGATATCTGGACCGTGCTGCTGATCGCCGTCATCCTCCTCCTCTTCGCGGTGCCGGTCATCCAGCAGCAGATGACCCGGGCCCGCCGCCTGCGGGCGATCCGGGGCCTGGAGGTGAAACGAGGTACCCGGGTCATCGCCCTCATCCACCGCCAGGAGAGGGTTGCGTTTCTCGGTATCCCGTTCTATCGCTACATTGACATCAACGACTCTGAGGAGGTTCTCCGGGCGATCCGGCTCACCCCGCCGGAGATGCCGATCGACTTCATTGTCCACACCCCCGGGGGCCTCATCCTCTCCTCGGAGCAGATCGCGATGGCGCTCCAGCGTCATCGGGGGAAGGTGACGATCTTTGTCCCGCACTACGCCATGTCGGGCGGGACGCTCCTCTGCCTCGCCGCCGACGAGGTGGCGATGGACGAGAACGCCGTGCTCGGCCCGGTCGACCCCAGGATCGGAGAATACCCGGCCTCGTCGATCCTGCGGGTCCCGCGTCTGAAACCGCCGGAGGAGATCGATGACACAACCTTTATCCTGGTCGACATAGCGGCGAAGGCCCAGAACCAGATGCGGGAGTTCGTGGCCGGCCTGCTCCGGGACCGGATGGAGACCGAGCGGGCGGACAGCCTTGCACGCCTGCTCACCGAGGGGCGGTGGACTCACGACTACCCGATAACCTTTGAGCAGGCACGGGAGTTCGGGCTCCCGGTCACCCCCGGTATCCCCGCCGGGATCTACCAGTTGATGGACCTCTTCCCCCAGGCGATGCCCCGCCGCCCGTCGGTCGCCTACGTCCCGGTCCCCTACAGTGAGGAGGAGAACGAGTAGTTATCCCGTATCCCGAGAGAGATCATCTAACGTGACCACCGACCTGCAGCTCAGCCTTGATGCGTTTGACCGCACGCTGCCTCCTCTCTGCTCCGGCCACCCGGACCGGAACGGCTTCCTCAGGCTCTGCTACCAGTGCCCGTTCGCCGTCCGCGAGGACGGTTCTGTCTTCTGCGAGGAGTTCGGGATCTCCATCAGGGCGCGGGAGAAGTACGCTCTCCGGGGGTGGAAGGCGGTGCGGACCGCGATCCTGGAACGCGACGGGGAGCAGTGCGCCATCTGCGGCGGAGCCAAAGACCTCCACGTCCATCACATCGACCTGGACCCGACACATGACGCCCTGGCAAACCTCATCACGCTCTGCGGCATCTGCCACGCCCGGGTGCATACCGACCTCCACCGGGAGGGGGGTGCCGTGCGGGTGGCGCAGGTGATCGCAGCGGTGCGGCGGCGGGGGTAACTCCCGCAAAAACCCACAATCCCGTGAGGATTATCTGGTCCGGTCACCGTATTGTGTAGGTTGCAGGGGGCTGATGGCTGCCGCACGCGAAGTACGTGGGGGGGCGCGAAGAGTGACAATGAGGAGGAACTACACGCTCTTCGCGGCTTCGCGTGACGCAACAATCGCATGGAAATATGAGATGCAATGATCCAGCAGCAGGAGGATCACCATGCCGACCGATATCGTCATCCTGGTAGACGACCGCCCGTTCGAGGCGGAGCTCTTCGATACCCCCGCCGCCACCGAGATCCTCAGGGTGCTCCCGATCGACGCGGCCCCGGAGGAGTGGGGCGACGAGTTGTATTTTGCGGTCCCGGTAGCGCTGCCGCCGGACGAGACCGCCACCACCCTGGTCGATCCCGGGGATATCGGCTACTGGCCGCCGGGACGGGCGCTTGCGATCTTCTTCGGCCCCACGCCCCTGAGCACGGACGACCGCCCTGTGCCTGCAGGCGCGGTGAACCTGGTAGGAAGGCTCACCTGCGACCCGGCGTCGCTCCGCGGCGCACGCGGCGCCCGGCAGATACGGGTGGCCCGGCGGTGAGTATCCCCCTCATCCAGGGCCCTCTCTCCCGGCCTGTCGTCGCCGGGGACGGGGGAACGGTTATATTATATGCCCGCCACCAGTAGCCTGACCACGGGGGGATGTCCGGAATGGGAATTACAGGAAAACTCTTCGGAAGGGGCGAGCCCGAAGACCGGGCGGGGCCGGGAACTGATACGGCGGTGAGCAGGCAGGCGGTTTCTCTCGCCCAGCAGGGGCGGTTTTGTGAGGCGATAGCCTGTTTTGACCGGGTGCTCGAGCGCGATCCGGAGAACGTGAAGATGTGGAACAACAAGGGCGTCTTCTTCGATCTCCTCGGCAGGGACGAGGAGGCGCTGGCCTGCTGGGAGAAGGCGCTCTCGATCGACCCTGACTTCGCTCCTGCCTGGGTCTCCCGGGGGATGCTGCACCGGCGTCGCAACCGGCTCGATGAGGCGCTCGTCTGCTACGACCGTGCCCTGGCGCTCAACCCCAACTCCGCGGTCGCCTGGTACAACCGGAGCGGGATATTTACCGCGATGCGCCGCCTGGATGACGCGGTCGCCTGCTACGAGCGGGTGCTTGCGATCGATCCGCACTTTGTAGCGGCCTGGATCGATCTCGGCTACGCACGCTTCCTCCAGCACCGGCACGAGGAGGCCATCACCTGTTACGACCGGGCCATCGCCGACGACCCCGAGAATGTCCGCGTCTGGAGCCTGAGGGGGGGTGCCCTGTATGCGCTCGGGGAATACCGGCAGGCGCTCGCCTGTTTTGACCGGGTGCTCTCGCTCGATCCACGGTATGCCGCCGGATGGAGCATGAAGTGCAGCGTCCTCTACCACCTTGGGATGTATCGCCACGCGCTTGCGTGCGCCGATAAAGCGCTTGAGATCAACCCCTCCTGTGAACTGACCGCAGAGGTCCGAAAATTGCTCCTCTCCCTCATCGAGAAGTGGTGAGGGGCCCCGGGGTTGGTTGTGGGGCAACGCTGCATGCAGATATCAGCCACAGTGGTGCAATAGTTCTCCATACCGGGAAAGGCAAATATTGTTCTACCGACTATTGTATAGAGACCCGCACCGGGAGATCCCGGTTCCCCCACGGATGATGACCTTTTTATGATACAACCAGTACCCCGGGCCCCGAACGAGACCGTGCTCCTCGACATGCATGTCCACTCCGACTACTCCATCGACTCGGTGGTGAGCGTGGGTGCCATCGTCCGGGCATGGGAGAGGTCGGGCATCCTCCCGCTGGTCTGCGACCACAACAGCATCGCGGGGTCCCGGGAGGTGTATGCCCGGATCAGGGGGCGGGACCCTGATATCACGGAGATCCTCGCCGAAGAGATCCTCACCCGGGACGGCGAGATCATCGGTGCGTTCCTCACCGAAGAGATCCCTCCCGGCCTCTCGGCCGCGGAGACTCTTGACGCCATAGACGACCAGGGTGCCCTCTCCATCGTCCCGCACCCCTTCTGCACCCACCGGTTGTGCACGATCGATCAAGGGGTCCTGCAGGACGTCATCGACCGGATCGATATCGTCGAGGGCTACAACGCCCGGAACCGCTCACCGGAAGCAGATATCGAATCCCGGGCGTTTGCCGGTGAGCATAAAAAACCGGTCTCTGCCGGCTCGGACGCTCACACCCACATCGAGTTTGCCGGAGCCCTTGTCGCCGTCGCCCCCTTCGAGGGGCCGGAGGACCTTCTTTTGAACCTGAAAGACGCTCCCGTATGGTGCCGCCCGGCGAACGAAAGATGACCCCTCAGCGGTGATGGGCGACCCGCTTCCGCTGTGCGATCCGGTAGCCTGATACCACCGCAATCGAGTCCCCGAACTCCCCATCCAGCGCCGGATCGCCGCTGTCCACGTAGAGCGCCGGGGTCCCGGCGAGTTTTGCCGGTGTCCCCACCACGATGATCCTCCCGGGACCGCCGGCCCGCCTGACCACCGCCGGGCTGATCTGCTGGTTCCCCCGGCCGAGGATGAACCCCTGCGCCCCGATGGGGCTTGCGATGATCCGTGCGGCGGCCGCACCCGTAAGATGGGAGAGGATCGTCCGCTCGTCGGCGTCCTTTGCGACTACTCTTCCGTTCATGACCAGGTCGACGCCGAGCAGCGTCCCCTCGAGTCCGATCTGCGCAAGGATCGCCTCTGTGGTGCTCCCGGCGCCGACGATATAGAGGATCTCCGGGTTCATCACCTCAGCGATGAACCTGGCGATCTCTCGCTTCGCCCGCTCGTCGTCGACCTCCTCAAAGACCGCCTTCGCCCCCTGGACCCGCCCCGGGAGGTAAGGAACCCGTGCCGCCCCGTAGAACCTGACCGCAAGCCTCCCTTCCCGGTAGGCCTCCTCATCGACGTCGAGGACATCGGCGTCGCGGAGCCGGGCCGCATCAAGCCCGATGACGACCGCGGCGGCCGCGGCAGGGTTGACCGCAAAGACCGCCGAGTACATCTTCACCCCGGCCGGGATCCCGAGGACGGGCACCGACCGCCCCACCGCATCGAGGACGTCACGGGCGGTCCCGTCGCCGCCGCAGAAGAGGATCAGGTCGACCCTGGCGGCGGCGAACGCCCTGCAGGCTTCCCGGGTATCCGCGGCCGTCGTCGGCTCTCCGGGGGTGAAGACAACCTCATACCCTGTGATCCCCGCCGCATCGAGGGCATCGGCCCCCATCGCCCCGGCGGGCGTGAGGAACCGGATACCCCGACCCGCAAGGAGCCTGAGGGCTTCGGCGGCCCGGGAGGAAGCCCGGGGGACCGCCCCCCGGCGGAGCGCCTCCGCGGCCTGGCCGTCAGTCCCCTTGAGCCCCACGGCGCCGCCCATCCCGGCGATGGGGTTTGTCAGGAGACCGATGGTCGTCATGGCCGCCCCGTCATCCCGGCAACGTAGTCCCGGACCGCCTGCACCATCGCCTCCCCGCCGCCGGGGTTCTCCCCGATGATCCGGACAACGGCGCTCCCGACGACGACCGCGTCCGCACCGGCGGTCGTTATCGCCCGGACGTGCCCGGGCCGGGAGACCCCGAACCCGACGGCAAGCGGGAGATGTGTCTCCTGCCTGAGTGTCCCGATCAGGCCTGCAAGGTGCGCCGGGAGGTCGTCCCGCACACCGGTCACCCCCTCGACCGCGACCAGGTAGACGAACCCCGACGCACCGGCGAGGATCTGACGCCGGCGGGCTGCCGATGTCGTCGGGGCGATGAGCCTGATGAGGTCAAGACTGTGCCGGGCCGCGGCGGCCGAGAGGTCCCCGGACTCTTCGGGTGGGAGGTCGACGACCAGGAGACCGTCGGCCCCCGCCCCCGCGGCCCGGGCGGCGAACCGGTCCCACCCCTGCCTGAAGACGATGTTTGCATACGTAAAGAGGACGACCGGCACCGGGGCGTAGGCCCGGATCGCCTGCACCAGGTCGAACGTCGCATCCGGGGTCATCCCGGCGGCGAGCGCCCGCTCGTGGGCCTGCTGGATGACCGGGCCGTCGGCCATGGGGTCAGAGAAGGGGACGGCGACCTCGAGGATACCGGCCCCGGCATCGATCATCGCCTTCGCGACGGTAAGCGACGTTGCCGGGTCAGGGTCGCCGGCGACCAGGAACCCGACGAATGCCGGACCGTTCCGGCCCGCGAATGCGGCGGCGAGCCTGCTCATCAGGCCACCCCGTCCAGCCGGGCCACATCGGGGACATCCTTGTCGCCCCGGCCCGAGAGGTTGATCACGAGGATGCCGTCAGGACCCAGGTCAGCGGCGGCCCGGCAGGCGTAGGCGACCGCGTGGGCAGACTCGAGCGCCGGGATGATCCCCTCCCGGCGGGAGAGGTAGCGGAACGCGTCCAGCGCCTCCCGGTCGGTGACGGCCTCGTACCTGACCGCTCCCCGCTCCTTCCAGGAGGCGTGTTCAGGGCCGACGCCCGGGTAATCGAGGCCTGCCGCGACCGAATGGGTCTCCCGCACCTGCCCGTCGCCGTCCTGGAGGAGGTAGGAGAGCGCGCCCTGGAAGATCCCGGGCGAACCCCCGCAGATCGACGCCCCGTGCCGGGGGGTCGAAAGGCCGTCCCCGGCAGCCTCGACACCGACGAGGGCGGGACCGACGCCGATGAACGGCGCAAACATACCGGCGGCGTTCGACCCCCCGCCGACGCAGGCGACGATCATGTCAGGCAGCCTCCCCTCCCGGTCAAGGACCTGCCGCCTCGTCTCCTCCCCGATAACCGACTGGAAGTCCCTGACGATCGAGGGGAAGGGGTGCGGCCCCACGCAGGAGCCGAGCAGGTAGTGGGTGTCCCGGACGTTCGTCACCCAGTCTCGCATCGCCTCGTTCACCGCGTCCTTCAGGGTCCGGGTCCCTGCGGCGACCGGGTGGACCGTGGCGCCGAGGAGACGCATCCGGTAGACGTTCAACCGCTGCCTCTCTGTATCGACCTCGCCCATGTAGACCTCGGCGGGGAGACCGAGGACCGCACCAGCCATCGCGGTCGCCACACCGTGCTGCCCGGCCCCGGTCTCGGCGATGAGCCGGCGTTTGCCCATGAATTCTGCGAGCAGCCCCTGGCCGAGGGTGTTGTTTAATTTGTGCGCTCCACCGTGGAGCAGGTCCTCCCGCTTCAGGTAGACCCGGCACCCGAGGTCGCGGGAGAGGTTTGCACAGAAGGTGAGCGGGGTCTCCCTCCCCGCGTACTCGGTCAGGTAGAACGAGAGCCTTCTTACGAAAGCCGGGTCTTCCCTGGCCCGTCGGTAGGCCTCATCGAGTTCCATGAGCGCTTCCATCAGCGTCTCGGGGACGTACTGCCCCCCGAACGCTCCAAATCGACTTTGTATCATACACTACTCTCCCTGCATGCCAGAAGAAACGCCCTGACCCGTCTGGGGTCCTTCACGCCGGGGCGTGACTCCACCCCCGAGGCGACGTCCACCCCGTAGGGACGGAGGGCATCTATCGCGTCCCTGACGTCCTCCGGCGTAAGCCCGCCGGCGAGGATCACCGGCACCGCTGATTGTTCCATGACGTGCCGGGCATAATCTTCGTCGAACCGGAGCCCGGTCCCCCGGCTTCCATCGACCACCACGGCGTCGCAGTTCTCCGGGACCGGGTCGCCGGGTGCGACCGACCTGATGACCCTGACCCCGGCGCCGGGCGGAACCTCGCAGTCTGCCGGAACCTGGACCGCACCCGGCCGCAGCCTGAGGATCCCCTCGATCCCGGCGGATGATGTGGTCGCCGTCACCGCGACCGTGACGACCAGGGGGCCGACGGCGGCAAAGATCGCTGCCGCCCGCTCCGGTGAGACCGACCGGGGAGAGGGGCTTTCAAGCACGACACCGATCGCGTCGGCCCCACAACCGGCGGCCATGAGGGCGTCGCCGACCGTGGTGACGCCGCAGACCTTCACGCGAATACAAACCCCTCCAGTCTTCTCCTCCGGTCCCGGGCGTTCATGATCGCCGACCCGACGAGGAAGGCGTCGCAGCAGTCCCTGAGGCT
The DNA here is from genome assembly GCF_002502935.1 of Methanoculleus sp. UBA413. NCBI lineage: Archaea > Methanobacteriati > Methanobacteriota > Methanomicrobia > Methanomicrobiales > Methanomicrobiaceae > Methanoculleus > Methanoculleus sp. UBA413. The sequence goes on along the minus strand of NZ_DAQR01000044.1, from coordinate 31,080 downwards.
CCGGACATCGTAGGGCCAGAGGATCCCGCTCTCAGAGACGACGAGCCTCCCCTCGTCCCTGATGAATCCGGCAAGCCGCCGCGTGGTGGAGAGGTCGACCTTGAGCGTGCCGAGATCGCGGTTGTTGATCCCGACCAGGTCCGCCCCGGTGGCGAGCGCCACCTCAACCTCGTCGCGGTTCCGGACCTCCACCAGTGCGTCAAGCCCTGCCTCGTGGGCGGCCTCCACGAACCGAGGGAGGTCGTCACCGAGCACCCGGGCGATCAGGAGGATCGCGTCGGCCCCCATCGCCCGGGTCTCGGCGACCTGCCGCTCGTCGACGATGAAGTCTTTCCTGAGCACCGGGAGGGGGACCGCGGCGCGGACGCGGATGAGGTTTGCGGCGCTCCCCGCGAAGAACGAGGGTTCGGTCAGGACCGAGACCCCTACCGCTCCAGCGGCGGCAAACTCGACTGCCAGCGCCTCTGGCGGGGAGGTGCATGCCGCCCGCCCCCCCGAGGGGGAGGCGTACTTCACCTCCGCGATGATTGCGATACGGTCGGTGCAGGAGCGGATCGCGTCCGCGAGGCTCCGGGCCGGGGCGGGATGGGTCTGGTGGAGGTCGGCCGGGATCGTCGCCACCCGCTCCCTCGTGCTCCGGAGGATGTCGTCGATGATCACGACGCACCCCCGGCAACCTCGATCAACCGCTTGAGCCGGTCGAGCGCAGCCCCCGAGTCGATCGACTCAGCCGCACGGGCGATCCCCCCGGCGAGATCGGCGGCCTTCCCACCGAGGTAGACCGCCGCCCCGGCGTTGAGGAGGACGATATCCCGGGCCGGCCCCCCGTCGCCTGCGAGGACCGAGAGGAGGATCCGGGCGTTCTCCTCAGGCCCGCCGCCCCGGAGGGCGGCGGCGGGAGACCGCGGGATACCATATTCGGTGCAGTCGAGGGTGTAGGTCAGGACCGCCCCGTCCCGGAGCTCCGCGACGACCGTCGGCCCGGTCGTCGTGATCTCGTCCAGACCCGCGCCATGGACCACCATCGCCCGCCTGGCCCCGAGGTCGCCGAGCACCCGGGCGACCGGGGCGGTCAGGCGGGGATCGTAGACGCCGAGGAGGTGTGCCCCGACGCGGCCTGGGTTCGTGAGGGGGCCGAGGAGGTTGAAGACCGTCCTGATCCCGATCTCCTGCCTGGCCGACCGGGCGTGCTGCATCGCCGGGTGGTAGGCCGGGGCGAAGAGGAACGCGATCCCGGCAGCCGCGAGAACGTCCGGGACCCGGTCGGGCGGTGTCGTGACCGGGACCCCGAGCGCCTCGAGGACGTCGGCCGAACCGCACCGGCTTGATACCCCGCGGTTCCCGTGCTTCACGATGGAGACCCCTGCACCGGCAGCGACGAAGGCGGCCGCGGTGCTGATGTTGAACGTCCCCGCACCGTCACCCCCGGTCCCGCAGGTATCGACCCGCGCTTCCGGGGCCGGGAGGGAGACCGGGACGGCGGCAGCCCGCATCACCCTGGCGAACGCCGCGATCTCGGCTTCGGTCTCCCCCTTCATCCGCAGCGCCGTGAGGAACCCGCCGATCTGGGCGGGGGTCGCGGCGCCCCGCATGATCTCCTCCATCACCCCTGTCGCCTCGGGCGGGGTGAGGTCGGTGCCGGAGGAGACCCGGGCGATCGCCTCCCTGATCATGCCCGGTCCTCCGTGCCGGAGAGGAAGTTTGCCATCAGCCGGTTCCCGTCGGGGGTGAGAATGCTCTCCGGGTGGAACTGCATCCCATGAATCGGGAACTCCCGGTGCCGGACGCCCATGACCGCGCCGTCGTCGTCGCTCCTGGCGGTCACTTCGAGGCAGTCAGGGACCGTGGCCGGGTCGATGACGAGCGAGTGGTAGCGTGTCGCGACAAGGGGGTTTCCTACCCCCGCGTAGAGCCCGGCACCGTCGTGCCGGATCACCGACTGCTTCCCGTGCATCGGCCTGCCGGCCCGGGTGATCTGCGCCCCGAAGGCAAGCCCGATCGCCTGGTGGCCGAGGCAGACCCCGAGCGTCGGGACGGTGCGGCTGATCGTGGTGAGGATCGCCTGGTAGAGCGCAACATCCCGGGGATGCCCCGGCCCGGGTGAGAGGACGACCCGGTCAAACCCGGCGAAGCGGAGCCGGTCGGGCGGTGTATCGCCCTGCACCACAACCGGTTCGGCCCCGAGCATCCCGATCTGCTGGCAGAGGTTGTGGGTGAAACTCCCGTAACCGTCGACGACGAGCACCCGCATCATTGCACCTCCGTTGCACCGAGCGCAGCAAGCATCGCCTGCCCCTTACTCCTGGTCTCGGCCCACTCCCGGCCGGGGTCAGAGTCGGCCACGATCCCGGCCCCCACCTGGATGGATGCGACGCCGTCCCGGACGACGACCGTCCTGATGGCGATCGCAAGGTCCATCGTTCCTGAGAAACTGATGTAGCCGGCCGCTCCCGCGTAGACCCCACGCCTGAGCTCCTCCATCTCTCTGATGACCTGCATCGCCCTGACCTTCGGGGCGCCCGAGACGGTTCCCGCCGGGAAACAGGACCGCAGAGCGTCGAAGCGGTCGCACCCCTCCCTGAGCGTGCCCGAGACCGTGGAGGCGATATGCTGGACATGCGAGAACCGCTCGACGGCCATGAACCCCTCCACCGCGACGCTCCCGAACGCCGAGACCGCCCCGACGTCGTTCCGTGCCAGGTCGACGAGCATGATGTGCTCGGCGCGCTCCTTCTCGTCGGCGAGGAGTTCGGCAGCCAGCCGGTCGTCCTCCGCCGGGGTCGATCCCCGCGGCCTGGTCCCGGCGATCGGGACCGTCGTCACCCGATCCCCCTCTACCCGGACGAGCATCTCGGGGCTGCTCCCTGCGACCGTGAGGTCCCCGAAGTCCAGGTAGTACATGTAGGGGCTCGGGTTTTTCGCCCGGAGCCGCCGGTAGATGCCGAACGGGTCGCCCCCGGTGGGGCAGGTGAGCCTCCGGGAGAGGACCGCCTGGAAGATATCGCCTGCCGCGATATGCTCCTTGATCCGCAGGACCGCATCCGAGAACTCATCAGCGGTGCAGGATGACGACGCCGTGACCCCGGTCGGGTCCGGTCCGGCCGGAGGCGCCGGGGAGAGATCGCGTATCCGGGCTGCGCCGGCTGCGACCGCATCGGCGGCCCTGGCGTACTCCTCCTCTGCATCGTCCCCGTCGGTGATGAGCAGGTTCCTGACGACCGCGAGCCGCCCGCTCTGGTGATCAAGGGTGAGGCAGTCCAGCGCCAGCATGAACCGGGCGACCGGTTCCTCCACCGCTCCCGGCAGGACCGCCGGGTAGATCGACGAGACGAGGTCGTAGGAGAAGTAACCGGCAACCCCTCCCGAGAACGGGGGGAGCGGCGCCGGAGCGGCCTGGAACCGCCCCATGAACGAGCGGAAGGCATCTATGGCGTCGGCTGCCTCGATATCCCCGGCGATATCGCGTATGCGGGAGTCGCCTGAGACCGTCACCCCTCCGTCGGAGGTCACGGCGACGGTCGCGGCCGGGGCGGTGCAGATGAACGAGTAGCGGGCGAACTTCCCGCCCCCCTCGAGCGACTCGAGCAGGAATCCCGGGCCTTCCCTGAGGGAGGCGTAGAGGTCTGCCGGCGGGGCCGCGGGGAGCGGGAGTTCAACGAATACCGGGACGACGAGGGAGCGTCCGCCCGGGTTCCGGTTCAGCTCTCTTCGAGCCCTCTCCAGTCCACCGGCATCACCCCGTCACCGGCAGCCGGGAGAGCGATTCCTTGATCAGCTCCACCGGGTACTCGTAGTCGGCGAGCATCCCCGCGAAATACGCTTCGTAGGAGGAGAAATCGAAGTTGCCGTGCCCGGAGTTGTTGAAGAGGATCACCTTTGCCTCGCCGGTCTCCCGGCACCTGAGGGCCTCGTCGATCGCGGCCTTCACCGCGTGGGCCGCCTCGGGCGCGACGACGATCCCCTCGGTCCGGGCGAAGGTCACGGCAGCCTCGAAGACCTCGTTCTGGTAGTAGGCGACCGGCCTGATGACGCCGTCGTGGGCGAGCCTGGATACGAGCGGCGACGCCCCGTGGTAGCGCAGGCCGCCCGCGTGGATCGCCGGCGGGACGAAGTCGTGGCCGAGGGTGAACATCTTCATGATCGGGGTCAGCCCCGCGACATCCCCGTAGTCGTAGGTGTAGAGCCCCTTCGTCAGGGTCGGGCATGCTGCAGGCTCCACAGCGATGATCTCGGTATCGGGGTGTTTTCCCGTGATCTTTTCGCCTGCAAACGGGAACGAGATCCCGGCGAAGTTCGAGCCGCCGCCGACGCACCCGATCACGACGTCGGGGTAGGCCTCTGCAACCGCGAGCTGCTGCTTTGCCTCCTGGCCGATGATCGTCTGGTGGAGGCAGACATGGTTGAGGACTGAGCCGAGCGCGTAGTTGGTGTTATCGTGGCTCGCCGCGTCCTCGACCGCCTCTGATATGGCGATACCGAGGGAGCCCGGGGTGTCGGGGTCGCGGCCGAGCACCATCCGGCCCGACCGGGTCTTCAGCGACGGGCTCGGGATGCACTCGGCGCCGTAGACCTGCATCATGCTCTTCCGGTAGGGCTTCTGCTCATACGAGCTCCTGACCATGTAGACGGTGCACTCCATATCAAAGAGGCTTGTTGCGAACGCAAGCGACGAGCCCCACTGGCCCGCCCCGGTCTCGGTCGCGAGCCGCTCGATCCCCTCCTCGCGGTTGTAGTAGGCCTGGGGGATGGCGGTGTTGGGCTTATGCGAGCCCGGCGGGCTTACGCCCTCCCACTTATAGTAGATCTTCGCCGGGGTTTTCAAGGCCGCTTCAAGCCTTCTTGCCCGGTAGAGGGGGCTCGGTCTCCAGAGGGTGAGGATATCCCGGACCTCGGCCGGGATATCGATGTAGCGCTCTCTGCTCATCTCCTGCCTGATCAGTTCCATCGGGAAGATGGGGCGGAGGTCGTCGGGGGTTGCCGGTTTCCCGGTCGCCGGGTGGAGGGGCGGGTCCAGGGGTCGTGGAAGATCGGCCTGGATGTTGTACCACCGCTTCGGCATCTCCCCCTCGTCAAGGAGGATCTTCGTCTGCATGCCTTCATGGTGTACTCTGTACTGATATATACATTACGCATCAATAATGGACATTGCAGTACCATTCTGTGCCGCATCACCCTCTTCCGCACCGGGAAAAAGGGTATATGGCTGCCCTGCCACTGGGTGCCGATGTATCTCCTCGCCCACGTCATGGCCGGCATCCTCATCGGCCTTGTGCTGGCAGGTCTTGTCGGTGACCGGAGGGTTGTCGCGCTCGCCGCACTGGGCGCCGTGCTCCCCGACCTGGTCGACAAGCCTCTTGGGCACATCATCCTCGCCGGGACGGTCGACTACGGCAGGATATACTTCCACGGCCTCACCATCCTCTTCCTGATCGTTCTCGCCGGCCTCCTCCTCTACCACTACCACCAGAGGATCGGCCTCCTTGCGGTAGCTGCGGGCATGGCGAGCCACCAGGTCCTCGACGGGATGTGGCACAACCCGGTCACCTGGTTCTGGCCGTTCCTTGGGCCAATCCCCCGGCACTACTACCCCGAGGGCTACCTCCAGGATGCCATCTGGCGGCAACTCTCCCAGCCGAGCGAGTGGGTCTTTCTCTTCCTGGTCATCGGGCTGTTTGCCGTCCTCTACCGGCGAGAACTAAAAACCGTTGTCAACCGGCTCGCAAGCCCCCCCGCCCGCCGGGCAGTCGTTGCCGTGCTCGTCCTCGCCGTCATTGCCGCACTGGCCGCAGGCTGGCGGTTCCTGCTCTGAGGGTTTCGGTAGGGGAGCTATAGAAGCTCACGCGGAAGCCACGCGGGAGAACGCGAAGGGGGTGTGGAGCGTTCATGGGGCAGAGCGAGAGGCTGTACGCAGGAAAGCGTCCTATTCCCCGGGCTCGCCCCCTCCCCGCACAAGTCGGACCCGGGGCACGATGGAACAGAGCAGGGGCCCTCCCAGTTGCCAACCCGGGGAGATCTTTATGGAAATTGTAGCTGCAATACTCCCCTACCCCTGCTTCCGCCACCATATCGCGGCATACGTCGATCGCCCGACCAGAGCGAGCCCGTCGTCCTGCCTGAGGAGGTGCCTGCGGAAGTAGTCGCGGAGAACCTCTCGCTGCCGTGGTGTCTCCACGCTCATCCGAGGAGCGAAGTGGTCGACCGCGTCCTCCACGGTCGCAAAGAGGGTCCTCTCGTCCATCGGGCGCATCAGGACGTTTGCGTAGATCCCCATGCCGTAGAGGACGTTGAAGAGACAGTCGGCCTTCGGCCTTGGGTGGTATGGCGCCCCGTGCAGGTCTTCCCAGAGCGCGAGGTAGAGCTGCTCCCAGGGCGGTTCGTCGGCGAACCAGTAGAGGTGGACCGACCCAAACTTAGAGACAACCGCATCCATCGCGGCGAGCGCCGACCTGATATCAGGTATGGTAAGCGAGAACGAGGCGACCACCCGGTCGTAAGGCGGCGCAAGAGCGCGGTCCGGGTTGATCTCCTCCCAGGGGGCATGGATGGTGGTTATCGCGGTGATCCCCTCCCGCTCAGCCGCCGCCCTGAGTTCGGCGAGCATCCCCTCTGCAGGATCGACCGCCGTCACCCGGGCACCGGCCCGGGCAAGCGGCAGGGCGAGGGTCCCGGGCCCGGACCCGATATCGAGCACCCGGTCGCCCGGAGAGACGCCGAGGTCCTGCAGGGTCCAGGCAACCCGGTGGGCATGATCAGCCTCCGACCGGGCGGCGTACCGCCGGGCCTGCTCCCGGTCGCCCCAGAGGTCGGCCCCCTCCCGGAAGTTCCGGGTCGACCGGTTCAGGGCGAGCCTCCGCTTCCAGACCTCGTTCCAGTCCACAGCGATATCATCCTTCATCTGCCTTTTCGGTCGCCCTGTGAGCGTAAGTAGGTATCCATACACCCCCGATACGCGCCCTGCAGCCCCGGGAAGACCCCAACCATTATATATACGGCCGGAGACTGGAATACCTGTGGTGAATAGTGTGACTGGCGAATCGATGCTCCAGATAACCGTTGATCAACTTGCACGAACACTCTGCGCGAGCGCCATCCTCGGTGCCCCGGTTGAGGCCGGCGACCGGGTTATCATCCCGGTAGCCGAGTTTGGGTTCGGGTTCGGCGGCGGCGAAGGCACAGGAGGTATCAGGGAAGGCAAGCAGAGCGGCGGGTCTGGAACCGGCGGCGGAGGCGGCATATCGGCCGTCGCTCTGGTCCTCGTCAACAAGGGTGTGCCCGGCCCTGAGGGCATCCAGGTAATATCACTCAAGAAGAAGAGCGAGATCGCCGAGGTGATCACGACGCTCGGGGAGACGGTCGGCCCGCACATCTCAAAAGCCATCGAGAAGGGCGGCGAGATGATGATGCAGCGCAAGGGTGGGGCACCGGAGAAGACGGGGAAAGAGATCCCGATCAGCGGCGAGGAAGAGGTATAGAGTCCTCATAACCTCTTTTCTATGGCCGCGACCCTTCTCGTCATTATCCTGCTTATCATCGCTGCCATCATCCTCGCTCTCCTGCTTGCCCTCTACCTGGTCCCGGTGACTGTCGAGACCGTCGCCGGATGCACACGGGAGAGCGCCGCGGCGACGGCTGTCGTAGCCTGGGGCATCCTGGGAGCGAGGGTCAGGTTCGCCGACGGTGTGGGGGTACTTGAGGTCCTCATCGCCGGTCGCCTGGTCATGACCCGGGACCTTGCGGAGATGGTCGCCGCTCCGCCGCCGGAGAAGGAGAAGAAAGAAGAGCGGAAGCCGCCCCTCCCGGTGAGGGAATACCTCAACGCCGCCGTTGACCTCTGGCCGCATCTCCGGAAGGTCATCGCCGCCGCATTCCGGTCGCTCTACCTTGAGACGCTCCGCGGGGACGTCACCCTCGGCCTTGAGAACCCCGCTGATACCGGCATGATCTACGGCTACTGCACCGCTCTCCGCTACGCCCTCTGGCCTGCGGAAGCGGTCGACTTTGTGATGACACCGGTCTTTGATCACGAGGTCTTTGAGGGGTCCTTCACGCTCAGGATGCAGGTCCGCCGTCCGCTCCTGATCATCATCCCGGTCGCAAGCGCCCTTCTGCAAAAACCGGTCAGGCAGCGGCTCCGTCAGGTATCAGGGAGAGGTGCTCCGGGTGCGTGAGGAGGAAGAGCAGGGCGACCTCGTCATCGGCGGTGCACGCCGGGTCGGGGACCGCTGCATCATCCCGGTTGTCAGGACGCTTGCTCTCTCCCGGGGGGGAGCCGCCGTGGTCAGCCTGACGCCGGTTGCGTTGCTGTTTTCTGAAGGCGAGGACGAGTATATCGCGCTCCTCCCGGGAGCGCCCCCTGATACCGGGGAGATCATCGGCACCCTTCATGACGATATCGAGCGAGAAAAAGAGAAGTCTTCGGGGTAAGACCGTCACTCGTGACGAAGCGCCTGGATAGGGTTTAAGTGCGCCGCCTTCCAGGCCGGGTAGAGGCCGGAGGCCGCGCTCGTAATGATGCCAAACGCCATCCCGAAGACGATGTAGAGGAGGCTTGTTGGGTTGAAGAGGTAATCCGGGTTCCCGACAAGGACTGCCGTCATCAGGTACCCGGTGCCGAAACTCAGCACCCCCCCGATGATGGCGCCCGCAACCCCGAGGATCATCGCCTCGTAGATGAACATCCGCATCACCTCGTTCCGGCGGGTGCCGATGCTCCGCAGGACACCGATCTCCTTGATCCGCTCGGTGACCGACATCATCATGACGTTGAGGATCGAGACCCCGGCGACGATGAGCGATATCGCGCCGATGCCCATCAAAAAGACCGTGATCGAGTCGGCAGCCGCAAAGACGCTCTCGAGGATCGCTTTCGTGTCCATGACGTTGACGACATCCTCCCGCCGGTTCATCTTCTCCTCGATCCCCTCCTTGACCGCGTCGAGGTCCTTGACGTCCCGGACCTTCACGATGACCTGGTCGTACTCGTCCTCGTCGTAGTGGTTCGAGTACCACCGGTAGGGCACGATGATAGCGTAGTCTGGATTGATGTCAAACCCCATCCCCCGCTCCTTGAGCACGCCCGTCACCCGCAGGGTCTCGTTCCCGATCTGGACCCGGGCACCGAGTTTGAGGCCGGTCTCCTTACTGTTCTCGGCGAGCTTGCTCCCGATCATGCACCCGGCGCCTGTGTCTCTTGGGTAGGTCCCTGCCTCCTTCTCGAGCAGGAAGGGGATATCCGCGGCAGGCATCGCGTAGATCATGGCGCCGCTCTTTGTCTCGCCCACGGTTACCGTATCAAAGGTGCTTGCGAACGGTATGACACGGTTGGAACCGGCCGCCCGGGCGATATCGTTGACCTGCCGTTCGGTGAACGCCGTGGTGCCCGAACTCATCGCCGGGGAGACGACGATGGTATCGCCGACGTCGGTGACCATGTCGTTGAACATGAGACCGATACTGTTGCCGAGGATGCCCATCGAGGCGATCGCGATGACGCCGATGACGATCCCGGTGACCGCGAGGATCGACCTGAGCCAGTGGCGGCTGACGTTCCGGCGAGCGAGGTCGAAGAAGGTCATGCCAGCCTCCCGTCCACGATCCTGACTGTCCGGTCGGCATACTCGGTCATCCGGGGGTCATGGGTGACCATGACGACGGTCTTGCCCTCCTCACGGTTCATCCGGGCGATGAGATCCATGATCGCGGTCCCGGTCTTTGTGTCCAGGTTCCCGGTCGGCTCGTCGCAGAGGAGGAAGTCGGGATCGTTTGCGAGCGCCCGGGCGATCGCCACCCGCTGCTGCTGCCCGCCCGAGAGTTCGCCGGGTTTGTGAGTGAGATGCGTCTCTGTGATCCCGACCGCCCGGAGGACCTCGATCGCTCGCTCCCGGTCCCCTGTCTGCCTGCCTTTCAGGATGAGCGGGTACTCGACGTTCTCGACCACCGAGAGGAGCGGGATGAGGTTGAACTGCTGGAAGACAAACCCGATGTGATCCCGCCGCATGAGGGTCAGTTCGTCGTCGCTCATCCTGCTGATCTGCTTTCCGGCGATGGTGACCTCGCCTGAGGTCGGGACATCGAGCGAGCCCATGATGTTTAGGAGCGTCGATTTCCCGGACCCCGACGGCCCCATGACCAGGACGAACTCGCCCTTCTCGATGGCGAGATCGATGCCGGCGAGCGCCACAACGTCGCCGGCCGGGAGGGGGTAGACCTTGGTGACGTTATCGAAACTGATGACCGGCATCGTCGTTACTTCCGTCTCCAGGAGTAGTAGATGGCCCCGATGACGCCGATAGCGATGAGGACCGCGATGACCACGCCGGCTATGGGAAAGCCGCCGTCGCGCTCCTTCGTGGGCGTCGCCGCGCCGCCGCCGACCTCGACCATCGTGGTCATCGTGTAGCGGTTCCCGTCGCTGTCGCGGTACTCGACGATGACCGGGATCTCAGTCGCGTTCCCATCAGCCTTGAACGTCACCTCGAACGGGGCGGCGTCGTCAGGGTCGAGGGTGCCCACCACGTAGACCCTGAAGGGGTCGGTGGGGATGGCAGGTGCTCCCGGGGTGATGAGCACCGAGCGTGCGGGCTCGAGGCCGGCGTTCGTGACGTCGCCCACGATCCGGTATCCCCCGGCCTCCGGCGTCACCTCGACGTTGGTGACGAAGAGGTCCGCCTGCCGCTTGTCCTCGCCGAAGGTGACCGGCAGGGTGAGGTCGATGGAGTGGGTGTTGATGCCGTTGCGCCAGAGCACCTTGAAGGTGACGTCCGTCTCGTCTGCCGGGGTCAGGTTGAAGACGGCGGTTCCGGACCCGTCTGCGACGAGAGCGCCGATGAACGCGCCGGTTGGGGTGACGGTAAACCCGGCCCCCCGCGGGATCACCTGGACGCCGGATACGCCGTTCGGGCGGGGGTTGCCGACCCTGACGGTGATGTCGGCCGTTCTTCCTTCAGAGAAGGTGTCAGGCTTCCCGACGATCGATGCGGTGAGGGGGGTATCCTCGACCTGGACCGGGACCGGGTAGCGGAGGTTGCCGCCGTCCTGGAAGTCGATGACGAAGACGGGGTAGAACGTCCCCTCGCCCCCGTCCGCCCGGACGGTGAAGGTGAAGGTCTTTGTTGTGCCGGCGCCGATGTCCCCGACTGAGGGGTAGGAGTCGCTCAGAGCCACGACCCCGCTGCCGTAGAGCCGGGCGCTCCGGACGGCGACGCTATCGGCACCATTGTTCTTGACCTCCACCGTGAGCGTCCCGGTGTCGCCTTTCATCAGGACTGAAGGGTCGAGCGTGGAGGAGGTCACCGCGATGTCGGCAGGCCCTGCAGAGGCGGGCATGGCGGCTGCGGCGACGATGCATATGAGTGATATGATCACGAGGTGAAGCAGTTTCATCTTACAGCCATCCGGCGAGTGTGATAAGGATATAGGCGATATAGAGCGCCACCGGTATCCCGACGGTGAGGGCCGCGTTCCGCGTCGAGAGGTTGCGCGCGTATTTCATGCCGAAGATCCAGATGTTCGCGCTCCAGAGAACAAAGAGGATACCCACGAGCCCGGCGATCTGCGTCAGGGGGTCGGCCGCAATGATGCCTGCTAGGCTCTCGGACACCTCAGCGATCTGCTCGGGGTTTGTTATCGGGGGGATTGTCAGGTTCGATATGA
>NZ_DAQR01000044.1:0-19169 GCF_002502935.1 Methanoculleus sp. UBA413 | reverse complement strand
AAAGCCACCCCGATCGCCCCGAAGGCCTGCGCTTCCGCGGGCAGTAGGGCGATGATCACATTTACCGTCAACGCGGCCGCGACTGCACCGATAAGCGCGTAGACGAGCACGATCAGCGCCGGTACCTTCAGGCCCGGCTCATTCTTTATACGTTCCTCGAAGAAACGCCTGGGGTCGAGCAGCACCCGGAGAAATCCAGTATTCATGACGATTGTGCCTCGCATACCCGTAGCAAGCGAGAGGGGATAAACTTTTCCGGGGACGGGAATCCGGGACAGCAGGGATTTCCTCGAAAAGAGCGGGGACTTTTGTTGCAAATCCTCTTCAGGCGGATGAAATGCCGGGTGGCAGTCTTGTTGGAAATCCTGTTTTGATCGTGGTAGTGCTCCAGGGCAACTAAAAATCGGGGATATCCCGGGTTGACTCACGCGAAGGACGCGAATTCTGTGGAGTTCCTGCCTCCCTTCGCGAACTTCCGCGTGAGGCAACTCATGCTGTGTGAAACCCGCATGGGGCTATGCGAGAGGCTGCACGCATGAAAACGGCCCCTCCTCAGGCTTGTCCTCGGAGAGTGGACCGTGGTGGGAATCGCCCTGGGGGTCTCCCCCCATTGGCGTGAACGCAAGCATGGGTGCACTGCGTTCCGGGTTGGCTATCGGCGAGGTTCAAGCTCGGTTACCCCCATGTCGGTTCTGGTGGTCGTCCCCACCCACCTCAGCATGGATGGAGAACGCGGAGTAGCCCCCGGATCACCCATACTGTGGACCGTGGTGGGAATCGCCACGGGGGAGGGGACCGGGGAGGGGGCGATCCTCCTCCCCGCAGGCGGCGGAACTCGTAGATCCCTCCTCGTAGTCCCCTCCCCGCCCGGCCGAGCGTGCGCTCCTCCCCGCTCCAGAGTGACGGGGACTGTGCGTGGTGCTATCCGATGGAAAACTGTGCCCGGGAGAAGACCTCCCGGGTTTGGGTCATCCGGTCTTACCGGGGCACTATGAATACTGATATCTGACCGCCGGCCCCTCCAACCGTCAAGACCCGGGCGGTCTTCATGGCAAACGCGGCCGCTGACTGCAAGGGCATCAATAGAACCATTTGCCGGGATCCCGGCGGCTAGAGGTGCCCGAGTTCTCTCAGGCTCACGTGGCTCTTTTTGGTAATGATGATATGGTCAAGCACCCTGATGCCGAGGATCGACCCGGCCTCGACGAGCTGCCGGGTGATGCCGATATCCTGGGAGGAGGGTTCCAGGGTCCCCGAGGGGTGGTTGTGGACCAGGATGACCGATGCGGCACGGTCGGTGATCGCCTCGGCAAAGACCTCCCTTGGGTGAACGAGGCTCTGGTTCAGGATCCCGACGGTGACGACCCGGCGCTCGATCACCTCCCCGGCACCGTTGAGCGTGATACACAGAAAATACTCCTGTTTCCGGTCCCGCCACTCGCTGACCAGCGGGAGCACGTCATCGGGGCGGGTGATCCGGCTTCCCGCGACGCCGTCGTCGTCTGCCAGGTAGCGCCGCCCGAGTTCGAAGCTGGCCATGATCTCACAGGCCTTCGCCGCCCCGACCCCCTCTATCGCGAGGAGTTCTTTATACGACGGGCTGCCGCCGTTATCCTTCAGGTAGCGTGCGACTTCGCCGGCGATCTGCGAGACATCCCGCCCCTTCACGCCCCGCCCGAGGAGGAGGGCGACCAGTTCGACATCCGTGAGGGCTTCCGCTCCGCGGGAGGCCAGTTTCTCGCGCGGACGATCGTGGTTCGGGAGATCGCGCATCTTCTTCATGCTTATCCGGCCTGAGAGGTTGTTCCTGTTCCCGGGTTTGATCCCGGAACATGTATACGTTGCCAAACAGCCCCGAACATGAGGAGAATATTTCCGCAGGGGAGGCTGCAGGTGATGATTTCCTTCCCGGCCGACGGGGATCCCCCGGTCCCTATCGAAACCCTTTTGTTTTGGGGATCACCATCACTCACAAAATGGTTCTTCCCTGGAAGAGTGCCGAGGACTGGTGCAGGAAGGGACGGGTATACGGCGAGCAGGGGCAGTACGATCGCGCCATCGAGTGCTACGATCAGGCCCTCAAACTAAATGCCGATGCCGCCGCTGCCTGGTACCACAAAGGACTTGCCCTCAACACCGCACGTCGCTACCGGGAGGCGGTCGAATGCTTCGACCAGGGGATCCGGATTGATCCTGACTGTGCCCGGCTCTGGGCCGCCCGGGGTCAGGTGCTTTACCACCTCCAGCACTACCAGGAGGCTGCCGGGTACTGCGGCCAGGCGGTGAAACTCGCACCCGACTGCGCAGATGCCTGGCTCATCCGGGGACACGCCTTCAGGAATATGGGGCGGACCATCGACGCGCTCGCATGCTACGACCGGGTCGTCACTATCGAGCCGGGCCGCATCGAGGCCTGGCTTGCCAGGGGGACGGTTCTTGCCGTCGATAGGCGGTATGATGCGGCGATAGACTGCTACGACCGGGTCATCACGCTCGATCCCGGGAACGCAAATGCCTGGTATGCCAGGGGGACGATCCAGGTTCTTCTCTCCCGGTACAGAGATGCCCTCGCCTCCTACGATCAAGCGCTTGCCATCGATCCAGGTCATGCCGACACATGGTCCGCCAGGGGACGCACGCTTGCAACGCTGAAACGCTACGAGGAGGCGATAGCGTCTTTCGACCGGACGCTCGCCATCCGCCCCGGTGACGCCGGAACCCTGTACAACAGGGGCCTTGCACTCCAGAACCTGGAGCGCTACGAGGAGGCGGTCGACTGTTACGACCGGGCGTTCAGGATCAACCCTGATCTTGCCGGGATCTGGTATCATAAAGCCATGGCGCTACAGAGACTGAAACGCCACGATTTGGCGCTCATCTGCTTTGACCGGGCGCTCAGGGAGAACGCCATCGATCCCGAGATCTGGTACCGGAAGGGCCGCGTCCTCTTCAACCTGAAGCGCTACGAGGAGGCGGTAGAGTGCTTCGACCAGGCGCTCAGGCTCCGGGCCGACCACCCGGGCGCCTGCTACTACCGGGGCGAGAGTCACTACGCCCTCGGGAATTACGAGGCGGCGGTCGCGAGTTACCAGGCCGCGGTCCGGATGGCACCTGAGAACGCCGTCGCCTGGAACAACTACGGAAACGCGCTCTACCGGCTCGAGCGCTACGAGGAAGCGCTCGTCTGCTATGAACGGGCGCTCGAGATCGACCCGGAGAACCGCCGGGTCTGGAACAACAAGGCAAACGTCCTCTCGATCCTCTCGCACTACGACAAGGCGCTCGTCTGCTACGACCAGGAACTCCGGGCCAACCCCGAGAACGCGGACGCGTGGTGCAATAAGGGTCTTGCGCTCTTCATCCTCGGGCGCTACGGCGAGGCCGTCACCTGTTATACGCGGGCGCTCGAGGTCGAGCCTGCAAAGGTGGAGATCTGGAGCATGAAAGGAAATGCTCTCGTGATCATGGGGCGTCCTGAGGAGGCGCTCGAATGCTATGAGCGGGCACTCGCCGCGAACCCCGATGACGCCGACGCGCTCAGCGGGATGACGATGGCGCTCATCTCTCTCGACCGCTCCGCCGAGGCGGTCAAGTACTACGAGAGACTGCAGCGACTGCAGCGGTGAGGAGGGGTGAGCGGTCCCCTGCCGCAGAACCCGGACGCATCCCCATCCCCCTATCCTTCACGCTTTCACGTGAGGGTATTGATATTCCACATCACGCATCGAGGGGCACAAAATAAGGTAAATTAGTCCGTCAAACCCGCGCAATCCGCCCGACTGCTTCCTGGAGGTTCTCCATCGAGGTCGCGTAGGAGACCCGGAGCCAGCCGGGGGTGCCAAACGCCGTCCCCGGGGTGACCGCAACGTGGGCGTCATGGAGCCATGACCGGGCGATCGCCATATCGTCGCCCCCGACGTTGACGTAGGCGTAGAAGGCGCCGTCCGCAGGCGCGGTTGTGTAACCGAGATCAGAGAACGCCGGGATGATGTAGTCGCGACGGCGCTCGAACTCACGCCGCATCGCCTCAACGCAGTCCTGGCTGCCCCTGAGCGCGGCGACCGCGCCGAACATCGCAAACGTCGTCGGGTGGGATATGGTGTGCTGCTGCACCTTCTCCATCTGCCTGATGACTGCCCGCGGGGCGACCGCGTAGCCGATCCGCCACCCGGTCATCGCGTAGGCCTTCGAGAACCCGTTGACCGTGATCGTCCGCTCCGCCATATCGGGGAGGGAGGCGACCGATACCGGCTTCTTCCCGTAGACCAGTTTCTCGTAGATCTCGTCCGAGAGCGCGAAGAGGTCGTGGTCCCGGCAGATATCGGCGATCAGCCCGAGCGAGTCCGCGTTCAGCACCGCGCCAGAGGGGTTCGATGGAGAGTTGACCACGATCATCCTCGTCCGGGGACCGACTGCCGATAGAAGGGTGTCGTCGACCTGGAAGGTCTCCGGGTCAAGCGCGTGGTGCCGGACCTTCGCGCCCGCGATCTTGGCGCAGGGCTCGTAGGAGACCCAGGAGGGATCGAGGAGGAGCACCTCGTCCTCGGGGTTCAGCACCGCCTCCATCGCCTCGTAGATGGCATCCTTCGCTCCACAGGTGACGATCACCTCGTCCTGCCGCGCGGGGAATCCGTTCTCCCGGGTGATCTTCTCCGCAATCGCCTCAGTCAGTTCCGGGATCCCGGCGCTCGGGGCATAGTGGGTCTCCCCCCGGCGGAGGGCATCGATGCAGGCATCCTTGATATGCTCCGGCGTATCAAAATCAGGCTCGCCGATGGAGAGGCTGATGACATCGATCCCCTCCTTTGCCATCCGCTTTGCAGCGTTCGAGATCTCGATCGTCGCGGAGGGAGCAATGCCTGCAATCTTCTCCGATAAGCCTCTCATCCCAATCGCTGGACCATCTTCACTGCCGATTCAACGGCACGCTTGGCGTAGTCGATACGCTCGGTCGCTTCCATCCGGGTCATACCCGGCCCGGAGATGCCGAGAGCGACGGGCTTATTGTACTCAAGCGAGAGGTCGATGATCTTCCTCGCGGCATGCTGGACGACGATCTCGTCGTGCTGGGTGGCGCCCTCGATGACGCACCCGATGGTGACGACCGCATCGACGTCCCCGCTTCCGAGCATCTTCTTGATCGCAAGCGGCATATCATAGGCGCCGGGGACGTAGACCGTCTCGGTCACCTCAGCCCCGAGGAAATTCGCGTGCTCCCGGGCCTCGATCTCCATCATGTAGGTGATGTCACGGTTGAACTCCGCGACGACAAATCCAAGTTGTATCGCCATTTGAATCTCTCCCTATGGTAGTACTCACCGGATAATCAGATAATCTTCTCTTTTCACATCAGGGGCGGGCAGGCCCGACATCCTCGAACCCCTGCCGCTGGCCGGTCCCGGCGAGCCGTTCGAGTTCCTTTGGGTAGAACGCGAGCCGGACAGCGTTTGCGGCGTGTTCCCGGGTCCGCTGCTCCATCAGCCAGGCAAGTTCTTTTGGGTCCCCGGCTTCGTCCTCGTGGACGAAGACCTCGATGATGTGTTTATTGGTCATGAGCTGGCAGAGGATGAGGCCCTGGGAAGCCTCGTGGGCGCAGACCTTGTCCTTCTCCGCGCCCCCGGGCATCCCGAGCGCCATGACGAGGTCGCACCCCCGTTCCTCGATCAGTTTCTTGCACGCCACCGGGAGGTCCTTGATGCCGGGGACGACGTAGCGTTCAATCCCCACGCTTGCATGCTTCCGGATCTCGTCGATGGCGACCCTGCCCATGTCCACCCGGGCAAACGTCGTGTCTGCGATCCCGATCTTCATCCGAGCAGCACCTCAGCAGCCGCCTCGACACCCTCGCCGGCCGCAAACCCGGACTTCCGGAGGGCGTACTGGACGGCTGCGGCGGTTGCGAGGATCTCCTGCGCCCCGACACTGCCCATGGTGCCGATCCGGAAGATCTTGCCCTTGAGGTGGTCCTGGCCGCCGGCGATCTCGATACCGAACTTCTTGACCGTCCCCCGGAGGGCCTGGTCGGTGACGCCATCCGGGATCCGCATGGCAGTCGCGGTGTTTGAGTAGGCGTGGTGTGCGTCGAGTTCGGGGAAGAGGTCGACGCCCCATCCCTTCGCCGCGGCGCGGACGGCGTCTGCCATCCGGCGGTGGCGGGCGATCCGGGCGGGAACGCCTTCTTCCTCGATCATCTTGCACGCCTCGTGCAGCGCGAGGAAGAGCGGGACCGCCGGGGTGTAGGGCGTCTCCATTGCGGCTTTGCTTCCGCTCTTGCGGTAGGCGGCCATGTCCTGGTAGAAGGGGCGGTTCTCGGCGATCTGGTCCCAGGCACGTTCGCCGACAGCGATGGCGGCGAGACCCGCCGGGGCGGCGAGGCACTTCTGCGACCCGACGACGGCGATATCCACGCCCCACCTGTCCATCTGGACGTCGTCGCCGCCGATGGAGGTGACCCCGTCCATGATGAAGAGCGCGTCATGCTTCCGGGCGAGTTTCCCGACTTCGGGTGCGGGGTTCTTGATCCCGGCGCTCGTCTCGTTGTGGACCATCGTGACGACTTCGGCCCCGGCCTCGAGTTCGCGCTCGAGCCCCTCAAGGTCGAGCGGGGTTCCCCAATCGGACTCGAGGATGGTGACGCTGCTTCCGTAGCGCTCTCCGATCTTTGCGAAACGGTCGCCGAACTTACCGTTCACGAGCGAGACGATCGATCGGTCCCGCGCGAAGTTCGCGACGCCGGCTTCCATTCCGGCAGTTCCGGAGCCGCTGATGATGTAGAGTTCGTTTTCGGTGCCAAAAAGGGTCTTTAAGATCCGGACAGTGTCCGCATACGCGGCCCCAAACTCGGGACCACGGTGGTTGATGGCCTGCTGTGTCATTGCGGCGCGTACCCGTTGCGGAACGGGTACCGGCCCGGGGATCATCAGGAGTGGTTCATGTTCCATGAGAGATCAGTCCATATCGTCTCGTCGAGGACAGACGCTATTAATCGCAAAAGTTGTTGGATGTGGATTGATATCAACCTCTCCACCGTGCGATATCGACAAAGAGATGTGGGGGCAGGAGCATACCAGAGGGAGGTATGGTTGATGTCGCGGTAATCTGCGGTTCCGCCTCGGATGAGGCCGTCGCGGAGAAGGTGTTTGCGAAGTTACAGGAACACGGCGTATCCTACGATTACCAGGTGATCTCGGCGCACCGTGACCCGGAGCGGCTGGACGGGTACGTGAAGGGAAGCGACGCCCGCGTCTTCATCGCGATCGCCGGGCTCTCGGCGGCCCTCCCGGGGGTGGTCGCTTCAAAGACAGAGCGGCCGGTGATCGGTGTTCCCGTGAGCGGGAAACTGATGGGGCTTGACGCCCTCCTCTCGATCGTCCAGATGCCGAAAGGCGTTCCGGTAGCCTGTGTCGGGGTGGATAACGGCGAGAACGCCGCCCTGCTCGCGGTCAGGATCCTCGGCGTAGGACGAGTCTGACGCAACTTTTTTGCCCCTGCCCGGGAAGGAAGGGGCATGACCGCGGGACCGACCGCCATCGATGTCAGGGACCTCACAAAACGCTTCGGCGATACCGTGGCGGTCGATCGCGTCTCCTTCGACGTCAGGAGAGGGGAGATCTTCGGCTTCCTTGGGCCGAACGGCGCCGGAAAGACGACGATCGTGCGGATGCTCACCGGGATCATCAGGCCGGACGCGGGATCGATCCGCGTTATGGGGTACGATATCGCGCGTGACCCCGTGCCGGCAAAACAGCAGATGGGGGCGGTCCCCGAGACCGCCAACGCCTATCTCGACCTCTCGGGCCGGCAGAACATGCTCCTCGCAGCAGACCTCTATGGGGTTCCCCGCACCCGGGCGGAAGGAAGGATAGCGGAGACGCTGGCCGAACTTGGTCTTTCGGACCGGCAGGATCACCGGGTGCATGGTTACTCCAAAGGGATGCGGCAACGGTTGATTCTCGGTATGGCGCTCCTGCATGAGCCTCCGCTCCTCTTCCTCGACGAACCCACCAGCGGTCTTGACGTGCAGAGCACTCGCCTGATCATTGCCATGCTCCAGCGCCTCAACGAGGCGGGGACGACCGTCTTCCTGACCACGCACAACATGGATGAGGCCAACCGGCTCTGCCACCGGGTCGGGATCATCAGGCGCGGGAGGATTGCGGCGATCGATACGCCTGAGCAGCTGAAGAGGACGATCGACCGGATCGCCGTGATTCTCGTCAGCTTCGACCGCCGGGTGGACACGGGAACGCTCGCCGCGCTCCCCGGGATCGCCGGCGTTACGGGAACCGATGGCCGCTGCCGGGTCTCGGCTGAGGATATCGATACCGCTATCCAGTCGATCGTCTCATTCGCACACTCAGAGGGGGCGCGGATCCTCTCCCTGGATACGCCGGCGCCCACGCTTGACGAGGTCTTCCTCTCCATCACGGCGGGTGACGGGTGATGCGGCCCCCCGAGATCGCCGGGCAGGTGCGCCGTTCCTTCGTCATCGCGAAGAAGGATATCAGGATCTACTATGTCAAAGGGCCGGTCGTCATCTTCGGTCTCCTGATACCCTTCTTCCTCTTCCTGGCCTTCTCGGTGGGAAACCGGTTCGCGTCGCTCCCGTTCCTGGTATCGGGCCTGCTTGCCATGACGCTCTTCTTCACGGCGACGGCGGTCTCGCCGGTGATCTTCCCCTGGGAGGCCCAGGCACGGACGCTTGAGCGGCTGGCAGCCGCCCCGATCACTGTTCCGGCGCTGGTCTTTGGGGATATCCTCGCCTCGTTTGTCTTCGGTGTCGGGATCACGCTCGTCCCGGTCGGGATCGCCCTTGCCCTCGGCGTGGCCGTCGGCCACCCTGCCGTGCTCCTTGCCGGGATCCTCCTCGGTGCCGTCTGCTTCTCGGCGCTCGGCACCCTCCTCTCGGTCCCGCCGGCAAACGCCCCGCAGAACATCATGATGCTCTCGTCGCTGATCAAGTTCCCGCTGATCTTCATCTCCGGCATATTCATCCCGGTCGAGAGCCTGCCGGTCTGGGGGAGACTGGTCGCCGTTCTCTCGCCCCTGACCTACTTCACCGATATCGTCCGCTACTCTCTTGGGGAAGCAAACACATTCCCCATCGCTGTCGATATCGCTGTCCTTGCAGGGTTTGCCCTCCTCTTCATGGCGGCGGCTATGATGCTGCACGCACGGACGCTGCCGGGAAGGCTGTGAAAAACAGGGGTTATGGGTCCATCCGCTCTTCCGGGACCCGGAGGATCTCCCGGACCGTCTTTATGGCGCAGAGGTCGCCGCACATCGAGCAGGTCTCGATCTCCCCGTCCCGCTCGTGGATGCGCCGGGCCTCCTCCGGGAAGAGCGCCGCCTCGAACTGCTTCTCCCAGTCGAGGCTCCGGCGCGCCTCCGCCATCCGGATCTCGCGGTTCCTGGTGCTCCCGGCGGCCCGGGAGAGGCTCCCGACGTGTGCGGCGATCCTCGCCACCCTCGTCCCCTCTACGATGTCGCGGACGTCGGGCAGCGCCAGGTGCTCGCTCGGGGAGACCATGCAGAGGAAGTCGGCGCCGTGCATGCAGGCGAGCGCGCCGCCGATCGCCGCCACCACGTGGTCGTAGCCGGGCGCCACATCGGTCACGAGCGGGCCGAGCAGGTAGAGCGGGGCGCCGTCGGTCAGTTCTTTGATCATCCTGACGTTGTAGCCGACCTGGTCGGCCGGGATATGCCCCGGCCCCTCGATCATCCGCTGCACCCCGGCGGCAAGCGCCCGCTTCGCCAGGTGCCCGAGCGCCAGGTACTCGGTCGTCTTCGCGAGATGGGTGGCGTCCACGAACGCACCGGGGCGCATCCCGTCACCGAGGCTTATGACCACGTCGTGCTCGGCGAGGATCTCGAGCAGGTAGTCGTACTCGGCATAGAGCGGGTTCTCCTCACCGGTCGCGGCCATCATCGCCACGTGGAAGGCCCCGCCCCGGCTGACGACACCCATCGTCCGGGGATCGGCCTGGAGCGATGCGAGGGCATCAAGGTTCACGCCGCAGTGCAGGGTCAGGAAGTCAACGCCCTGCCGGCAGTGCTCCCGGATAACCTTAAAGAGCAGGTCGGCGTCGACGTCTGCCGCGCTCCCGGCTCGCCGGACCGCCTCGTAGACCGGGACCGTGCCGACGGGTGCGTCGAGAGCGAGGATCCGGCGCCTGATACGGGCGAGATCGCCGCCGGTCGAGAGGTCCATCAGTGCGTCCGCCCCCTCGCGGAGGGCCGCCTTCGCCTTCTCGACCTCGAGGTCCTCGTCGCACCTGACGCCCGACGTCCCGATATTCACGTTGACCCGCACCCTGCACCCCTCGCCGATGGCGCAGAGCCTGTGGGGCCGTACGGGGTTTGCAGGGATGACGATCCGGCCGCGGGCGACGGCCCGTGCGGCATGGTGCGGGACGAGTCCCTCCTCCCGGGCGACCGCCTCCACCTCGGGCGGAACCCCGCGCAGGCATGCAGAGATCAGGGTATGCATAAGAAACATTTGTCGGGAGGCCATATTAGTCTGCATGTCAGTCCGGTGGATCGCGAGCGGCACGACCTACGCCAATTCGTTTGTTTATGGAGACGTCCTTGTGGATGCAGGCGTTCTCCCGATGGCCGTACAACCCTACGCCGGTGCGATCGAGACGATCGTCATCACCCATGCTCACTACGACCATATCGCCCACATCAAAGAGATCGCCAGGATCTGCAACGATGCGACCGTCTGCATCCACGAGGCGGACGCACCCGGCCTCGCTGATGATGCACGGAGCCTTGCCGCCTTCTTCGGCGCCCGGTCGCCCGGAATCGTCCCCGACACCACCCTCCGGGACGGCGACCGGGTCGGGAGCCTCCGTGTGATCCACACGCCCGGGCATACCCCGGGCGGGATATGCCTCTACGACGCTGAGACTGGGGTGCTCTTCTCGGGGGATACGGTCTTTACCGGCGGGTCGTTTGGGCGTTATGACTTCCCGGGCGGGGACCGGGAGGCGCTCGCGGCATCTATCGAACGCCTGACGATGCTCGACGTCGAGGCCCTCTACCCCGGGCACGGGGAGCCCGCCACCACGGGCGGCGGGAGGCATATCGCGGCCGCCCGGGAAGCGCTCCACTTCTATGGATAAAGGAGTCTACGCCCTCGTCCTCGAAAACCCATGCTGTGAGGTCAGGATCGGCGCCCTCGGAGTGCGGGAGTTCCCCGCGGGCCGGCAGATCTACGTCGGGTCGGCTCGGGGGAGCGGGGGGCTTGCCAGGGTGAGGCGGCACCTGCGGCTCGCCCGCTGCCGGGACCGTCCTCCCCGGTGGCACATCGACTACCTCCTCCTTAACCCGCACTTTGCGCCTGCCGCCGTCGTCACCGCCGCAACCGACCGGGACTGTGAGTGCGACCTCGCCCGCGCCATCGGGGGGGCGTGCGTCCCCGGGTTTGGGTGCAGCGACTGCGCCTGTGCTTCGCACCTCTTCTCCCGTCCTGGAGACCCGGTCCCCGAACTCCTCGCAGCGTTCGCGAGGCTGGACCTTGATGCCCGCATCGCAACAATCAAGAATGAGTGGCGCGTGCATTAGACCATGAACGTTCTCGGGATCTCCGGAAGTATGCGCAAGACCGGCAACACCGCGCTGCTGGTCACCACCATCCTCAACCGGGTGCGGGAGGCGGGTATCGAGACCGAATACCTCTCGCTTGCCGGGATGGACATCAGGCCCTGCACCGGCTGTGAGGCCTGCAAAGAGGCGAAATGGTGCGTGACTGAGGATGACGACTGGGCGGGCGTTGCAGAGAAGATGATCGACTGCGAGGTGCTGGTCCTCGGCGCCCCGACCTACTACTACGATGTCAACGGCCAGACGAAGAACCTGATCGACCGGACCTACTCCCTCTACCATGACAGGAGGCTTGCGGGGAGGAAGGCGGTGGGCGTCGCCGTCTGCGCCGACCGGGGGGGTGAGCGGGCGCTTGAGACCATCGAGGGGTTCTTAAACTCCCATGAGTTCTCATACCTCGGCTACGTCTGCGGCAAGGGCTATGCGCCGGGGGATGTCCGCAAGGACGAACGGGCGATGAAGCAGGCCCGGCAGGTTGCAGGTAAGATCATCAGTTACCTCCAGCCTGATGACTGAAGGCAAGGGAAGAGTTCCCGGGCCGGTGGGGCTCCGCGAGCGCCGGGTATGAACGAGGTTGCTCTCCGACCGCGCCTGCCGCAAAAGGGTGAGGTTGTCGCTGGGGGCCAGCGGACCATCCGTCAGCCCCCGGCAGTGGTCAGAGCAGCAGCGATATTATAGCGAGCACGATGAAGAGGATGATCAGCCACTTCGCAATCGACATCGAGATTCCTGCAACGCCCCGTGCCCCGAGTATGGCAAAGACAAGTGCCAGTACAAAGAAGAGGATCGCAAGACCCACAAGACCATTTACCATATTGTTCTCCCCCAAACGCCGGTATCTGACCGGCTTTGAGGAGGCATCCTTGATTTTGGGATATATATAATTTTCCTGGAATAATACGATCCAGCATCTCCGGGTGAAATTGATGCGGGTTGCCCAGCACTCTCTTTCTATGTTCTGATGAATCCCCGTGCCGGATGCCGGATCCGGACTCTCTCCCGCCCGGCCTTTGGCGACAGTCGGACTCCGGAGCCCCCCGATATACCTGAGGTTAGGTGCCCTGGGTCGCTACCGCGTCATGCGCAACTTCCAGGAATAACTCCGGCTACGGTCTCCCCCCGGACCAGTTCGTAGGTCGTCGTCCGCTGCCGGAGCGTCCGCCCCAGGTCTTCGGCCATCCGCCGCATCTCGGCAGGGTCCAGGTAGTCTGTCCCCCGGGCGCCGGCGCTCCGTGAGATGCTCTCCTCAAACATCGTCCCCCCGAGGTCGTTTGCGCCGGAAAGGAGTGTTATCTCCGCCATCTTCCTCCCCAGTTTCACCCAGGACGCCTGGATGTTTTTGATGTTGTCGAGGAAGAGCCTGGCCACCGCGACCATCAGGATATCCTCCCTCCCGGTCGCCCCGGGCCGTGCGAGTCCCGCCCGGTAGAGGGGGGTGTTTTCGTGGATGAACGAGAGGGGCACAAACTCGGTGAACCCCCTGGTATCATCCTGGATCTCCCTGAGGATCGCGAGATGCCGGGCCCGGTCCTCCACCGACTCGCAGTGGCCGTACATGATCGTCGCCGTCGAGCGGATGCCGAGGTCGTGCGCCTCCCTGATGATCCTGACCCAGGTCGCGGTATCGATCTTATCCGGGCAGATCACTGCGCGGACAGAGTCCACCAGGATCTCGGCCGCGGTCCCGCAGAGCGTCCCGAGCCCCGCGGCCTTCATCCCGATGAGCACCTCCCGCGTTGAGATACCGCTTCTTTGTGCGGCGTAGGCCACCTCCATCGGGTTGCTCGCGTGGATGTGGACCCCCGGCGCCTCGTCCCGTATCCAGGATATGATATCGATGTAGGATTGCGCGTCAAAGTCCGGGTGGAGGCCGCTGACCGTGCAGACCTCGGTGACACCCCGCTCACGTGCCGCCCGGGCCTTCTCCCTGACGGCGACCTCGTCATGGAGATACGCGTCTGCGTCGCCCGGCTTCCGGGAGAACCCGCAGAACCCACATGCGTTCACGCAGAGGTTGGTCACGTTGATGTTCTGGTTCCTGACATAGGTGACGGTCTTGCCGACCATCCGCTCCCGGAGTTCGTCCGCGGCAGCGGCGATATCCAGGACGCCCCGGTCCCGGGTCTTTTGGAGCTGGACGGCCTCCTCCTCGGTGAGCCGGTGGCCGGCGAGCACGTCATCAAGCACTGTTCGCAGTTGCGGCGTCATACCCACCCCGACCGTCTTCCCGTATGGGTAGTCTGTGGTTGTCGCTGTATCTCAAGAATCTTCTGTTACCCCGGGAACAGGGCATACACTTATTACTCCCGGATGCATCCCGACTGCCATGGCTCAGCAGATCCTATGTCACCAGCGGACGCGGCTCAGTTATAAGGACGCGTTCGGGTACGTCATCCCGGTCGGGGAGACCAGCCTGATGACCTGGGTGACCGACGAAGGAATGATCGGGACCGAGGGGTTCGATATCGAGGCGTTGGCAGTCTTTGGCGTTCCCGCAGCGATCGTCGGCGTCTCTGAGGAGTCCACCCTGGAGACCCTCGACGATCTCATGGACGCCGAGGTGAAGGCGGCAAACCTCCCGGCGGTGCAGCGCCGTGTCGAGATCGGGATGTCGGGGAGGGAGGCCTTAAACCGGATGTGAACGGCGCGGCAATTTGAGACTCCCGGCCACGTTTTTCGCATCAGGGGCCCGGGTCCGGGGAGGGGCGGTCTTCACGCTTGGAGCCCGGAGAGCGCAGACTCAATCGTGGTTTCAGGCGCACCTCTGCCTCACGCGGAAGGCCGCGAAGTCTTCCTCTCTCCCGCCCTGCTCTTCGCGTGCTTCCGTGTGATGTGACGATCCACACCGGGGCCCGGAAGACAGGATACAATGTCTCGGCAGGATCATCTGGCCATGCCTCTGCCTTCCTTCGTTCTTTCAGGCGATCGCGCGGCGCATCTTCACTATTCTTCATCCCGGGGTTACCCGCCGTGCGGGCGCCGCCGATCGCCCCACCTCTGGCAGGCCCGGCACAGAACGCGAGCACCAGACGGCACGGATCTCGCACTATCGGGCGAGGAGATCCGGATGAAGCATTCGACATGTATAAGAGCACTACCAGCGCAATACGTAGTAAAACCTCAAGGCAATCGTAGAGCCCGCGCATTCAAGCGTGGAATACTTTCAGGAGGCACGAGGCAGCGCCCGTGTCTTCGGAGAGAGTAAATGGTATGAGGCCAACATCATGACTTCCAGAATGCATACCCCCCACACGACCTGTCCCAGCTGCCACGAAGAGGTCTTCCTGGACGAACTTGTGGGCGGGCGTTGCCCCCTCTGCGGGTATTCCCTCGATGAAGACGACGGAACGTGCAGTGAGTATGAGGAGACCCTCGAGCGCTCAGACCTCGGATGGATGATCTTCCAATTCTTTGTCTTTAAACGGTTCTGCAACGAGGGAGCAAACCCGCTCCATGTTATGCAGGTCATCTCCCGGTACGAGGAACTTCTCCAGAGCGACCCTGCGGACGCGGAGAAGATGCGATTCACTCTGGAAGTTCCTATGCGCCGCTGGGAACGACTGCTCCCGAAGCGGTGCTCGAAGTGCGGCAGGATCTTCATCTCGGGCGGAAAAGCAATGATCTCAGGGGACCTCTCGTCCCCCGAGTACCCGAGAGAGTACACCTGCCCGGCCTGCTGAATCAGTAGGTCCGGGCAACCAGAGTGGACGTGCCCCTGCCGCCACAGGCGACGCACGGGCCGTCAGAGACGGTAATCTGGTCCGAGCGGATATCGGACCCGAGGATGCTTGCATCCACCGCCGTCTCAATCTTTTCTGCGCATTCCTGCGATCCGCACCAGTGGACGACCGCAACCCCGTTCTTCACCGCTTCGGCGGTCTCCTCGAGGGTCGCCGCTACGGTGATCCGGTCGGCCATCGCCTGCCGCGCCGTCTCCCAGATCCCCTCCCGGAACCCGGCGAGGACCGAGAAGACTCCCTCGACGGCGCCTCGGCGGTCGAGCTTGGTCTTCTGGCCGTCGCGGGTGACGGCGACGACCGTGTTCGCGTCGATGTCCCGCGGCCCGATCTCGATCCGCAGCGGGACCCCGCGCATCTCCCAGTGGTAGTACTTCGCGCCCGGGCGCATATCCCGGTCGTCCAGCCTCACGACAAACCCGGCTTCTTTGAGTTCCTCCTCGAGCGCCGCGGCGGCCGAGAGCACCTCGTCGCGCCGTTTTCCGACGATGATCGGCACGATGACGACCTGGATCGGCGCAACCTCAGGCGGCAGCACAAGCCCCTTATCGTCGCCGTGAACGCTGATGATCGCCGCAATCGATCGTTCAGATATGCCGTAGCAGGTCTGGTAGGCGTATTGCTGTTCTCCATCTGCGTCCTCGTAGGTGATTTCGTAGGTCCGCGAGAAGTGGTCGCCGAGCATATGCACCGTCCCTATCTGGAGGGTCTTTCCGTCGGGCATGATAGTATCGACCGCGATGGTGTAATCGGCGCCCGGGAACTTGTCCCAGTCGGGGCGGCGGGATACGATCACCGGCACCCTGAGGTTGTCGTAGAACTCCCGGTAGAGACCGAGCGCGACCTCGACCTGCGCCGCCGCCTCCTCCCGCGTCGCGTGCACGGTATGCGCCTCCTTAAACGACGTAATCTCGCGGAGGCGGATCAGCGGGCGGGTATGCTTCGTCTCGTAGCGGAACGTATTGACGATCTGGTAGAGTTTCAGGGGCAGGTCCGTGTGCGACCGGATCCAGAGCGAGTACATCGGGTAGATGGCGGTCTCGCTCGTGGGTCGGAGCGCGAGCGGCACATCAAGTTCGTTCTTGCCGCCGTGAGTGACCCAGTAGACCTCGTCCTCGAAGCCCTTGATGTGCGTGGCCTCTTTCATGAACTCGGTCTCCGGGATCAGGAGCGGGAACATCGTCTCCGCGTGGTCGCGGTCCATCAGGTCCCTGAGTATCCCGTATGCGCGTTTCCTGATGGCGAATCCGTGGGGATACCAGACGTACAGTCCCTTGACCGGGTAGCGGACGTCCATGATCTCGGCTCGCCAGAGGATCTCGTTATACCACCGTGAAAAATCATCTTTCCGGGGAAGTGCGCCAGTATCTTCTTCCATCCGTCTCGTACCTCAAAAATTGTTGATCTGCCTCTCTTAAGCGATCATAACTAGGACTACTGGCGTAATAAATGCCTCTACAACCGCCGCAACCGCAAGAAGCGGGACGACTATCCGGAGAAAGAGGCGGGCAAGGGGTACCGCCGCAGCGGCTGCATCGCCCCCGCCGTGCCACTCGGTCATGAGCGCCCGGCCGAGGAGGAGCCCGAGACCGCCCGCGATGAGGAACGACGGGATCTCGAAGATGCCGTGCGGGATGAGCGCCGCCGCGATGAAGAGCGAGCCCTGCTGCTGCCGCATGAGTTCCGCCACCGCACCGATCAGGAGCCCGTTCGTCGTGAGGATCAGCACCGTGACGATCCCGAGCGACGCTCCTCCGAGGAAGAGGAGGGTGCAGGCGCCGAGGTTGTTTAAGAATATCTTGAACGCGAGGACCGGCGGGGAGTCGGAGAGGAGCTGGCTTGCGACCTGGTCGCGGAAGAGGGTCATGACCTCCATACCGACCGTCGGGTCGCGGGCCACGGCAAAGGCGCCGAGGCCTATCGAGATTGCGAAGAGGACGGCCGCGAGGAGCGTAGCGCGGGCAAGCGAGTTTTCAGACATAGAGCACCATCCGTACCATGTCCCGTATCCCCGGCGCCATGCCGACGACGATCATGGCAAGCAGGATGAGGTGCCAGAGACCCGGACTTCCCTCTTTTTTGTACATCTCGAGGATATAAATAGCCGGGATGAGGACCGCGATCTTGAGGAGGAACATCGAGAACGCAGTACCGGTCGCCTCGATCAGGTTCGAGCCCACGACATGCTGCTCCACGTAGTGGACGGGGTGGATATCGATGCCGTAACTTGTCGCGCTCGCATCCAGCATATGCCCGAAGATGAGGAGTTTGTAGAGGATGTTTGAGGCGTAGTCCCACTTCGCGCCGTAGACGAGGAGCGCCCAGAGGGCGAGCGACGAGACCGACGCGAGCGCGAGGATGGCGGCGAGGACGTCGAGCGCGATCGTCGTCTCGGTGAGGCCGAACCAGACGAGCGCCGCGGTGGAAAGAAGACAGGCGACGATGCCGACGCCCCCGTAGACACGGCTGTACCTGGAGACGAGCCCCGCGTTCTCTGCGAGTTTTCCGGCGAAGAGGGCTATTGCCGCGACTACAAAGACCGTAAAGAAGATCAGGGGGGTGATCAGGAGGAACCGGAAGTCCGATGTGATCATACCGGTATCCTCGACGACCCGCAGCAGCCCGCCGAGGACGACGAAGGGCAGGGTCGCAAGCACCAGTTCGTCGTCGACAGCAATCTTATACCGCCGGAGGCCCCGGTAGACAATATAGACCGCTGCGATGAGTATCAGGGCGTAGGTCAGCGTATCGACGAGTGTATACGCCTGGCCGTAACGAATGGGATCGATGTAGTATTTGTAGAGGAACTCCCTAATCATTACTGATCTCAATGAGCGCAGGCGGCATAAACTTACTCAGAACAAAGGTCTTCGATAAGTCCAAATGGATGCAGCTCCCCCGCGACGTCGTCATCGGTCACGATGTCATCGGGCAGGTTCCGGCCGTCTGCGAAGACCTTGATCTCGGCGATGCTGTGCTCATCATATCGGGAGAGCAGACGCGGGACGTGGCCGGGAAACGGGTCGAGGCGCTTCTCGCCGGCTCTTACGAGGTTACGACGTTTTCAGCCGCCGCCGGCGATCCCCTCGAGACGATCAGGAAGGCCGAAGCGGCGGCGGCAGGGGCCGGGTTCGTCATCGGCGTCGGCGGCGGCCGGGTCATCGATATCGCGAAGATCGCCTCCTACAACACCGACCGCCACTTCATCAGCGTCCCTACCGCCGCGTCGCACGACGGTATCGCCTCGTCACGGGCCTCGGTCCCGACACCCGAGGGGAACGTCTCGCTTGCCGCCGAGCCGCCCATCGCGGTCGTCGCCGATACCGCCATCATCGCGTCGGCACCCCACCGGCTGCTCGCGTCCGGGTGTGCGGATATCATCGCAAACCATACCGCGATCCTCGACTGGGAGCTCTCCCACCGGCTCAGGGGCGAACCGCTCTCCGAGTACGCGCTGACGCTCTCCCGGATGACCGCCGAGATCCTCTTTAAGAACGCCGACCTCATCAAACCGCACTCCGAGGAGAGCGCCTGGCTCGTGACGAAAGCGCTGGTCTCCTCAGGGGTTGCAATGAGCATCGCGGGGTCGTCCCGGCCCGCGAGCGGCGGCGAGCACAAGTTCTCCCACGCGCTGGACCGGCTCGCGCCCGGCAAAGGTCTCCACGGGGAGAAGTGCGGTATCGGGGCCATCATAACGATGTACCTCCACGGCGGGGACTGGCGGGGGATCCGCGACTCCCTGCGAACGATCGGCGCACCGACCACCCCCGCAGAGATCGGGGTCGACGACGAGACTGCTGTCGAGGCGCTGCTTGCCGCCCGGAC
>NZ_DAQR01000030.1:7561-16320 GCF_002502935.1 Methanoculleus sp. UBA413 | reverse complement strand
CTACGGCGCGGGGCTTGGGGAGCGGGGGGGGGGCCGGCCGGGGGGCGGGGTCAGGTAAGCCCGCAAGCCCTTTCCCCGCACAGGGCGGAACTCGTAGGTCCCTCCTTGTAGTCCCCGCCCTGCCCGGGATATGATGAACTTCCGGTGCGAGCCGGTAGGGCTCTCATCGATTGCCCCCGACAATGATCAGTACCGTTTTCCAGAGAGGTCTATTGATCACAACCAATCAATAGCGCTCCAAATCGGCCCTCGTCCTCTGAATTGGCCGGTATCCTCGTGAGTCTCCATACCGAACGTTAGCGCATATTGGGCGACCCCAGGGCCCCAACTCAGCAGACCTGCTCAATGAAGTTCTCAAGTATCCGGAGCCCGACCGCGCCGCTCTTCTCGGGGTGGAACTGGACCCCATAGGTGAGCCCGCACCTGACGGCCGAGGCAAAGGGGTGGACGTAGGTGGTGCTCGCCAGGGTATACTCCGGTGCAGTCGCCGCGTAGTAGGAGTGGACAAAATAGACGTACTCCTCCGCGCCGAGCCCCTCAAAGAGGGGATCCTGCCGCTCGATACGGATGGTGTTCCACCCCATGTGGGGAACCTTCTCGCCAGCGGCCGGGATGAACCGTCTCACATCTCCCGGCACGAGGCCGAGCCCCCGGTGGACGCCGTGCTCTTCGCTTCTCTCCATGAGCATCTGCATCCCGAGGCAGATGCCGAGGAGCGGCGTACCGCCGGCTGCGGCAAGGACGGTCTGCTCGAGGTGCCTGAGCATCTCCATCCCCTCACGAAACGCCCCCACGCCAGGGAGGACGATACCGTCGGCCGCCGCGATCACCTCTGGGTCAGACGTGACCGTCGCCGCCGCTCCTGCCCGCTCGAGGCCCCGGAGGACGCTCCTGAGGTTGCCAAGCCCATAATCAATTATAACTATCCTCTTCTTCATCCGCGTCTCCCCGCTTCCGCCACAGCCCGCGCTCGACCCAGTCGGGAGGCAGCCCCTGCTTCTCCTGCCACCCGGCGAGTCTCTCACGCCAGGCAGACCAGAGATCCGGGCATGCGTCGTTTATCATATCGAGCGTCGCAAGGTCGCTTGATGGGCAGATGAAACATCCGATGCGGTCGAGTCCCTGCTCGTAGAGGCGGTTGTAGGGGGCCTTCTCACGGAAGATATAGAGCCAGACATGCATCGCCGTCCATTGCTGGATCGGGGCTGCAGAGAGCTGTTGCGGGACGTGGCCGTTCCGCCAGACCCGCCTGCTCCGCATCCGCCGCACCGACTCGTACTTCCGCTGCCCGATGAACGAGAGGCATTCTCCCCAGTGCTCGTCGATCAGGCGGCCGAGTGGGTGGAGTTTGCAGACCCGACAGCACCAGCGGTTGTCGACGGCAGGCGGGCCACGTTCCTCAAACTCCTCCCAGAACGTCTCTTCATCAGAGACCCGGAAGACGTCGAGCCCGTAGCGGGCGGCCACCGTATCCACGTTCTCGTAAGTCTCGGGGAACTCAAGCCCGGTGTCGGCAAAGAGGAGCGGCACCGGGCCGAGCGCTTTTTTGACGACCAGAAGGGTCGCGAGGCTGTCCTTCCCGCCGGAGTAGGAGACCGTGGGTGGCAGCGGGTTTTTCGCCGCTACGTCCCGGACGAACTGGATGCTTGCGGATTCGTATTCTGCAAGAATTGGCTCGTTCGCCGCGACGGCATCCTCCCATGTGGCCTCGCCCGGGATGCAGACCGAGGGGGCGTTCCTGCGCGTCCGGACGATAACTCCCCTCTCCATCGTCCCGGCGGTGACGGCATCGACCTTCGCCCTGCCGACACCGATGCACTCACCGGTTCTCGTCAGGATAACGACCGGGTCGTCTTCAGCGACGGACGGGTCGATAGAGGTGAGGCCCGGGGCGAGGACGCTTGCCCCCTCGTCCCTGATGAACGGGACGGCACCGTCGTCGACGATGACGTAGCGCCTCATTGGCCGCATCAGGAGCGCGGCGTTCGGGCGCGGCAGGGGCTCCCAGCGCTGCTCCTCGGGGATGTAGCGGACCGCACCCACGACCGCCCCGCCGAGGACGATCTCGTCCATGCGGTCCTCGGCGGGGACCTTGTTGAGGAGTGCAAGATGCCCTTCCGGTATCAGCGGCGCTCCGAAGTGCTCGCTGTATATGCGATTGATCCGCTCGACGTCGTCGGGGAACGCAGGCCGGGCGTCTCCCGGCGGCGTGACCGCTACCGGGCGGGTCTGGGCACCGCAGGCACAGACCTTGCCAAGCACGGGGACATGGCAGGAGTCGCACCAGCGGAGCAGGATTTTTCCAAGATAAAGGCGAGCCATTCTTATATCTGTTGGGGAGAAATCGTTAAAAATCTTGGCGTATTCCGGGAACGTAGGAGAATCGCCCCGGGTTCCTGTACTTTCTGCAGTTCTCATATGCCCGGAATTGGCCCGTCAGCCTCCCTGGTGAGAACTCTCCGGGGTGCCATACATAGATTTAAATATTAGGACTGAATCATAGTATTATCATGTTCAATCATGTAGAATCAGATCCGGTGTTTTTGCAGTGGAGTATCCAGGATTCTACACGGATGAAGCGGGAGAATAGATCTATACCCCTCCTGGTTGCGGCGATCTGGTATCGTGCACCGCAGACGCGTCCGGCACAGGGGACTACCCGGAAGAGGTTTCGGGAGAGGTTGCGGGGTGAGACGTATGCATAGGATGACCTGGATGGCCATTGGCATCGTCCTCGCCCTGGTGGTCGGACTTTATGCGGCGCGCGGCCACCTGACGCCCGGTGGGGCGTTCCTGGGGAGTACGGCGATCGCGGCCGGGATTTTCCTGCCGTTCATCACCCCGAGTGCGGAAGCGACATCAGCGCGGGCCGCAAGGAAGCGGATGCAGAAGATTGAGATTCTGGGGCTGCTCATCTTCATCCTCATGGCGGTCATCATGCTCACGGTCGGTGCCGCGCTCTTCTTCGACTGGCTTGCAGAGCCAGGCACGGCCTCAGCCGGCATGCAGGTCGAACTCGGGCTGTTCCCGGGAGTTCCGGGTGCGGCAGGCGCGATATCGATCATGGACCTCGTGGTTGGCGTTGAGGTGATCGGGGGTCTGTCGCTGGTTGCGCTCTACATGCTGTCCAGTTTCAGGGGAGGGGCGTAGCTGTCCGGTGCCCTCCGCCCACACCAGATTTCTGCGATCTCCCACGGTACCGGCCCTTCGGTGCGATCTTCCGTCCGGGGATGGCCGGGCTGCGGCAAATACGGCTCAATTATCGCTTGTTTTTGGAATAAGAGGTTGGGTGAGCACAAAATATATATCCAGACCGGTTAAGAGTAGATATATCCCACCTCGGGAGGGAGGTGTGTCATTCATGGCAAAGGATAAGAAGTCGAAGTCTCCGGAAAAGAAACAGGAGAAGGCCCCGGAAAAGGCAAAGAAGAACTAATCCTGAATCTCCCTCACACTCTATTTTGCAAAAGACGTTCATGGAGCTCCGCTCTCCAGGCCGCATGGTTTTTCCCGGGAACGCCCGGGCACTGCCGCAGGCCGGGCGGAGTAGAGACTACAAGGAGGGACCTACGAGTTCCGCCCTGTGCGGGGAAGGGGCAAGCCCCCTCCCCGGTCCCCACCCCCGGGGCGATTCCCACCACGGTCCACTGTACGGGTGAGGTGGGGAACAGTCCGGATCCGGCACAGGGGGTTCACCAGAACTTGAACCTCGCCGGTATCAACGGAAATTCATCGACACGCTCGCATACCATGCCAAGAGCCTGTATAACGTAGGGCTGTACAACGTCCGGCAGCACTCTGCAACGCACCGAGAGAACCGTGCGATCCTGCACGGGATCCGTCCGGATCTCACCTCCGGGGTTGAGGTGTTGGTTGGATCCTACCTCCCCTACACGCGAAAGAAAGACTCCCCCTTCAAAGAGTACAGCACCTATGTGCAGTCAAAAGAGAACGAAAACTATGGGTTGCTGCACAGTGACGCTGCTCAGCAGACGCTGAAGTCGGTCGAAGAGGCGTATAAGAGTTATTTCGAGTTGCTGGCCCTGTACCGCAACGGGCAGCTCGAATACCGCCCCGGTTCCCCGAAGTACCTCCCCAAAGATGGGCGGTTCAAGCTGGCGTTCCCCCGGGCACACCTGACGATCCGGGGCCGGTTCGTCACGCTCGGGATGTCCCACAAGTTCCGGAAACAGCACGGGCTGACGGGCAAGGAGCTGACGTTCCCGATCCCGCCGTGCATCAAACCGCACCAGATCCGGGAAGTCACGATCCTGCCGGTCAACAACGGAATGGCCTACAAGATTGAGTTTTGTTACCGTGTTCCTACCCAACCTCACCCCCTTGACCCCGACCAGTACCTTGCCATCGACCTCGGGCTCAACAACTTTGCGACGATGGTTGACACCGCCACCGGGGCTGCCGTCATTCTCGACGGTAAGCGTATCAAATCAATTAACCGGTGGTACAACAAAGAGAACGCACGGTTGCAGAGCATCAAGGACAAACAGGGGATAACCGGCATCACGAAGCGGCAGGCACGGTTGCTGAAGCGGCGGGACTGCCAGATCGAGGAGGCGATGAACCGGTGTGTGACCTGGATCGTGGACTATGCTCTCCAGCACCGGATCGGGACGGTTGTACTCCCTCGCTGGGATGGGATCAAGGACAAGATCAACCACGGCAAGCGCGGGACCCAGAACTTCGTGCAGATTCCGTATCACAAGTTCCGGCGGAAACTGAAGAGCACGTGCGAGCTGTACGGGATCCGGTTCGATGACTCGCACTCCGAGGCATACACCTCGCAGGTCGATGCGCTCAACCTCGACCCGATCCGCAAACCACCCTATGGAAGGATGCGGCGGGTCAAGCGGGGGTTATACCAGAGTGCTCTGGGAACCCTGATCAACGCTGATGTCAATGGTGCTCTGAACCATGCACGAAAGGTAGCCGGTGATTCCGTGGTGCCACGGATAATCGGTAGTGGCCGCGTCAACCGGCCGGTGCGAATAAGGACGACTTTTGAACCGTCACCCTTCGCACAGATTAAAGTGCAACCCTGTGCCCCGCAAGGGGCCCCGGTGGCAAGCCCCCTCCGTTAGGAGGGGGTAGTTGACTACACCAATCTGGTAAGTTAACGCCTATGGGGTCTCCCCTCCCCGCACAAGCCGGACCCGGGGCACAAACAGAGCCATGATCCCCCACTCTCCAAACTGCGGCGGTTTTCATGGGAAATGTTAGCCGAAATGCTCCACTACTGGGCCATTGCATCTAATATTGTCCATGCGATACCGCCTCACGCGAAGTCCGTATATCTCCTCCCAACTGGGACCCTTCGCGCTCTTCGCGTGCGGTGGCGATCGCTCCCACACACCCTCAAGGTAAGGTGAAATGGCTCACTACCCATGCGCGGCGGTCTGTCTTTGCACCCAAAAACCCTGATGACAGATCAGGGAAAGAAAAGAGGGTTTGCGTGATGCCCGAGGATCAGTCGTACTCGCGCCATGTCTTACCGCAGGCGGTGCAACGGAAGAACCTGACTTCGCTCTCATCCGCCGCCCGGAGCTGCCTCAACCACCAGTATGCCGTCGTGCACTCGCACTCCGGGCATTTGGTCGTTATGGTCGGGAGCGTTGCCACTTCCTCAACATTATCGACGATAATGATCTCTTTCTCCAAACGTTTGTCTGTCTTCGTCAACCGGTCGGAATCGTTAAAATCCCTGATATAACCGCACTTTTTACACTTCAACTGACCACCGGATGATATCATCAGGCCTTTGCACTGTGGACAGAACATCATTGTAACATATTGGCTATCTATCAAAATTAACTCTTGGTCGGGTCATGCGGCCGTGGCGGCTCATCCGGGGGTTCAGCCGGATCGGGCGCACAAATGCTTTAATGTCGTATACGCTGAAAGATACAAGGATGAAGGATTACCTGGTGCTGATCTCCTGCGCCTGTTTTCTCATATTCCTTGTTCCGGGCCGGTACCGTAAGTACTTCGCTATCGGCGGGTGGGCAAGCATCGTCGGATACCTCTTCCTCGAGCTCCCCTATTACTTCTCCATCAACAACTTCATGTACCCGGCAATAGCCCTCCTCTCGCTGCCGTTCCTCTATATCACCGCAAAATACCTGCTCCGTGACGATCCCCGGGTGATACAGCTCTCGACGATAGCGGCCGTGGCGTTCCTGGTCTATGCCCCCTTCGGCTACATACCGGCGCTCGGGGACTGGCTGATTGCAGCGGTCACGGACCAGACTTCTGCCGTACTGGCGGCGATTGGGTATCCTGTGAACTTCACCGCCTGGAACATGATGGAGCGCAACGGGTTCCGGACCGAGATCATCCTTGCCTGCACCGGCATCCAGAGCATCGCCATCATGCTCGGGGTCGCCTGGGGCGTCCGGTCGACGCTCCGGCAGAAGATTGCCGGGTTCCTTCTGGTCTTCCCGACGATCTATATCCTGAATGTCTTGCGCAATGTCTTCGTGATCACGGCTTACACCGAGCAGTGGTTCCCGTACCTTCCTGGAATCGCCAGCAACGGCGAGTTCGGGTACGAGAGTTTCTTCTGGGCGCACAACGTCATGGCCGAACTTGGGGCGCTGATATTCCTCGTGATCCTCGCCTACGCCCTCTTCACAGTCCTCCCCGAACTCGGCAGCCTCGCCGACGGCCTCTACCGGCTCTACCGCGGCGAGGTGGAGCAGATCATCCGGCCGAAGGCCAGGAGATCAGATCTCTGACCCCCGCTCCCATCCACACACCCAATTTCCCTGGAGGCTGGTGGAGCATTGCACCTAAAAATTCACATACATCGTAGCCTCTCGCGTTGAGCGCGAAGTTGCGAAGTGGACTGTAACGCCATCTGCCACCTTCGCGCCCTCCCTCCCTCAAATTAAGGTGAAATGGTCAACTAGTGGAGCATTTCACCTTATTTTGCGGGTCCTGATGCGGATCGCCAGCCGCTCGCGTGAGGCGATGGTACCCATGAACACGACCGATTCCCCGGGCGAGCCCGGGCAGTGGACCGTGGTGAGAATCGCCCCGGGAGGTGGGGCTCGTCCCCTCCCCGCACAACCCGGACCCGGAGTACGATGCACCAGAGCAGGGGGTCTCCCACTCGCCAAATCGGGGCGGTTTTCATGGGAAATGTTAGATGAAATGGTCTACTAGCGAAAAGGCGCGAAGATCATGTGGGTGTCGACAACATGCTTCATCCCCGGGGCGCCGCCCCGTACGGGTTTCGTTGCGGCTGCACCCAGGCGTGGAGAAGGAGCGGCAATCCCTCCCCGGTTCTTCTGCAGAAAAGTGACTGGAAGGATGTCCTTCCGTCAGGAGTATCGCCGGTAGAGATAGACCATGCGCTGGATCGCAGAGAGGTTCGTGCAGACCGCGATGAGGAGCACCGCAACCCATATGTACCCGGTTACGCCGCCAAGCACCAGCACGAGAATCGTCTCCGGCCTGCCGAAGAAACCGACGCCCTCGAGGGGGTCCTCGATCTTCCCGGCGATCCTCTCGGTGTAGCCAATCTCCGCATAGGTGACCGGTTTGATGAAGGTATTGATCAGGGAGCCGGTGAGCGCGAGCCCTACAACACCGAAATCGGCGATCGGCGGGACGTCTACGAGGTGGCTGATGATAGGGATGCCGGAGAACCCCACGCCGAGGATGACCGCCGCATCGACATACTTATCGGCGACCCAGTCAAAGACGGCCCCGAACTTGCTCTCTGTATGGTTCTTCCTGGCGACGTTGCCGTCCACCAGGTCGAGAATCGCAGAGACGACCAGCAGCAGGGCGCCCGCGAGAAAGCATCGCTCTGCAAAGGCGAGTGCGCACGAAAAGCCGAAGAGCACGGAGAGCACCGAGACCTGATTCGGCGTAATGCCCAAGCGTATGAAAAATGACGCGATTGGTTCCGTGTATTTGATGAATTTCGGCCGCAGAGAGGTTATATTCATCGCATAATTTATCAGCCCGTAAAGAGTTTAACCTTTGCTCTGCCCGGATTTGAGACGGCACAAAACCGGTCCCGGAAACCGGGCTACCGCTGCCGCTATCCGGCCTTGCATAACGATACCCTGCCGGTGCCGAATAGCCCTCTCCAGGACGTTGTGTATCTTGCAAAATCACCAGATTCATAAATGCTCCCGCCAGATAGATCAGTAAGAAGGAGATCCAATGGCAGATCACGACAGGCCGCATGTGCTCATGATGTCAGAGATAACCGTCGACGGGAAACTCACCCTGAGGCGGGGGGCATCGAGCAAGATCCTCATGAAGTACATGGCACCCGAGACCGAGATTCTCCTTCACCAGACCCGGGCGGAATGTGACGCCATCATGGTCGGGGCAAACACCATCAGGATCGACAACTCCTTCCTGACGGTCCGGCTGGTCGAGGGGAAAAGCCCGCTTCGTGTCATCCCGAGCAACCGGGCTGATATACCGCCGGACGCCAACGTCCTCGGGCCGGACGCCCGGACGGTCATCGCTGTCAGCGAGGCTGCGCCGGCTGAGAAGATTGCCTGGCTCCGGGAGAGCGGCGCCGATGTTGTTGTGGCGGGGAAAAGCCAGGTCGACCTGCCTGAACTGATGCGGGTCCTGAAGAGCGATTACGGCGTCTCAAGGATGATGATCGAGGGCGGGCCGACGCTGAACTGGTCCATGCTGAACCACCGTCTCGTGGACGAGATACGCCTGATCCACCTGCCGTTCATCGTAGGCGGTGCCGATACCCCGTCGCT
>NZ_DAQR01000030.1:0-7406 GCF_002502935.1 Methanoculleus sp. UBA413 | reverse complement strand
GGCGGTGCCGATACCCCGTCGCTCGTCGGTGGCATGCACATCGAAACCGAGAAGGAGATGATCCGGCTCTCCCTGAAACGTTACTTCATGTGCGGGAGCAACCTGGTCACCGAGTGGAACCTGCTCTACGGCGACGGAGACGGCAGCGGGGTCTGACCGGCTCCATACTTTGCTCTTTTTTGGCGATCCGTCTCACACCCTTAACGCTGGCTTGATGCACTAGCGGAGCATTTCCTCTAAAATCTCCCATGGAAACCGCCCTGATTTGGCGAGTGGGGGGAACATGGCTCTGTTTGTGCCCCGGGCATGGCTTCCTTATGCGGGGAGGGGGCGCGCCCCCCCTCCCCGGCCCCCACCTCCGGGGGCGATTCCCACCGCGGTCCACAGCATGGGGTGAGAGAGCTTGGGGAATAGGTTGTTTTCATGCGTACAGCCTCTCGCTCTGCCCCATGAACGCTCCACACCCCTTCGTGATCTTCCGCGTTATCCACGCCAGGACCCGCAAAATAGGGTGCAATGCTCCACTAGATCATAACATAGGGGTCTGCTTTCATGTACTCGCGGCAGACCGTCGTCGCGTAGTGGCCGGGGGGGAGCGTGAACCCAAGACGGACGCTCTCACCCGACACCTCTGCCTGCAGGTCGGTAGAGAGCGTGATCGGCCTGAGAACCCCGTCGAATTTCATCTCCACGAACCGGGATGCGCGCTCAAAGTCCCCGGCATCGATCCCCTCCTTCTGCATCAGTTCCTGCATGATCTCGTCCATCCGGCCATGCGGCACCACCGGCCCGGATCCCGGGATAAATATGGCGATCCGGCACCGCCCGCGGCGGATCTGTAATTGCGCCGCCCTCATGTTCCGTGTTGTGACGATATCCTCGCGGCCGTCCTGGAAGAGCAGACGGTCGCCGACCTCCGGTTCAGTGAGCGACATGCCTTCATCGATGCGGCAGGAGAGCGCGCAGTTGAAGAGATACGACTGGAATGCGCTCACCAGAAGGGAGAGGAGTTTCGGGGGGAGTGCCCGGAGCGCACCGGCGTAGTCGCCGGGGTTTACGACGAGATGGTTCGCCATCGCCCGCTCGTAGGTCATCTGGACCGGAAGCCCGGCGAGCGCAGCTCTTGCGTCCCGGGTTTCAGCAAAGTGCGTCCTGGCGCCTTGAGCCTCCTCTGTCTCCAGGGGGTATGCTCTGCCTATGTAGGTGACCGCGGCTGCCTCGTAATCGCCGTTCAGGATCTTCTCGCCGACGATATGAGTGACCGGCCTGACGACACCGAACCGCTGCAGCCCGTAGTAGTTCGGTATCCCGGCGGCCGCCACCTCCGTGACCGCCTGCACCCGTGCGGCAAGATCCTCCGGGGTACAGTCGCGGATGGTGATATCGAACCGGTTGCCGACAAGACCCCCGAGGGTGAGCGGGTGCTGCGACCGCCCGACGACCTCAAGCGAGATATCCTTGAGGTGCACCTGCCCGACCGCCTCGGGCGCAAGATCGTAGATCGATATGAACTGGGTGGTCACCGCGTTCTTGTCCTTGGTCCCGGCCCAGGCGATCCGCCGGTGACTGATACCGAGCCGTTTTGCAATCTCCTTGACTGCCCGCTGGAGTTCCCAGTTTGTCTTGGTGAGCCGGCAGATCAGGTAGGGACCGTCGTCAGTGTCGCTGAACGGGAGCGGTATCTCCTCGACGATGAAGTCCTCGGGCTTTGAGCGGAGCCTTCCTCCGATCCCCGGGGTGTCGGATGCGTAGTAGCGCATCCCCAGCTCCTCTTCCAGGGGGTAGGGTGTGGGCATCATAGCAGCGAGAGGTCCCCGGTGATCCGGTCGAGATCCTCGGCACGGGCGGGCCCGAGGCCGAGCGCCGTCACCGTTCCCGGCGGTATCTCAGTCATCCCGGCGTCTTGGATGATCGATGCCGGGATGCCGGCCCGCTCCGCGATCGTCTTGAGTTCATAGAGTTCTCGTTCGCTCTGCACCTTCAGCACCACCTTCTTCTGCCCTTCATCCAGCCAGGCCTTCCTGGCGACTTTATCGGCCTTCTCATAGGCTCCAATGGCAGCGTGGGCGGTCTGCGCACACTTCTTGCCGCAGGACATCCTGATATCGGCACGCACGACCAGACACTGTTTCCACTTAAACTCCCGTGTATCAGGCATTTCGTACTACCTGGGGCATGATCCGTCAAATACGCATCTATGGGGGCGGCGGTCGGAGCACGCCGCATCTGCCGGCCACTCCGTGATCCGACGCGGCGACGGGGCTCCGCATCCCGGATCTTCAGGGGAGATAGCCGCCTGGAAACCGCCCCCTGGAGCGCGATCGTTCCGGCCTTTCTCTCAGGATTATATCAGATTTCCGCCAATATTTGGGGGCTTTTTCCTGTAATAGTCTTTACCGGCCCCCGGATTTTGGGTAATCTATTTATAGGTGGCTGGCCATAATCTGGCATCGAACGAGGTGATTTTTTATGGTAAACCGTGAACAATTACTTGCCGAATCCAGGCAGGAGATGTACGACAGTCTTCCAAAGATTGCCGTCGGGATCGCCATTGCCTTCCTCATATGGCTCTTTGGCGTGCTCATCTTCCTGCCGCTTGCAAACATGCTTGGGGATCCGTTCCTCTTTGGCCTGATAGGCCTTGGCAGCCTGATCTCAGCGATAATCCTCATCGCACTCGTGCTCGTCATCTTCGGTATCTTCAAGGAGGTCCTTGATGTCACCGATGCACTCGCGGGGTATGCTGCCGCGGCGTATTCCCGGGTAGAGACACCTGACGAGAAGGTCGAGCGTTACCAGCGGGCGTTCCGGGGTATCGCGTACGTGCTCCTTGCCGTCATCGCGTTCCTGTTCTTCCTGCCGTTCATCGCAGGGATCATCCCGGTTCTCGCAGGCATCGTGCTGGTCATTCTGGTCATCTGGGCGATCCTCGTCCTCTTCCGGACCGGCAGACTCTTCTCCGGAGAGATAGAGCGGTGGGCCGCGAATTTCTCCCGGCAGGTTGAGTCCCAGCGGCAGGAGATGGCCCTGAAAGAACAGCAGGCCGAAGAGAACAACGAGTAGGTCTATGAGGAAGATATCAATCTACCTCATTTTTGTGGCGATGTGGGTGCTCGCCTCCGTGGCGGTTGCCGCATTTCCCGGTATCATGGCCCCTGTCGCCGGAGCGCTCGCGCTCACCCTCAATGAAACGGTCGCACTCTTCCTCTCCCTGATGGTCGTGCTGACCATTATCTTCCTTGCATTCATCGGCCGGGAAACCGGCAGATTCGTGGCAGAGTATCTCTCGTAGGCAGCACGCCACCGCCGGCGTGACATGCCCATTTATACTCATCGCGACCTAGTATAGTCAGCAAAGAAGTCGCCGGCTGACCGGTCTGCAGACCCGGGGACAGCCGGAATCTTAGTTATGCGAGGCATGGTAGTCTGACCTGGGACGTTGTTGTTGTAGGTGCAGGTCCTTCCGGGAGTGCCGCTGCCCGGGCGTGCGCGGAGAAGGGACTTGCGACGCTCTGTATCGAGGAACATGGGACGATCGGCTATCCTGTGCAGTGTGCGGGACTCCTCTCCACATCTGCGTTTGAGGAGTGCGGCGTCTCCAGGGAATCGGTCCAGAACGAGGTGTGCGGTGCCCGGATGGTCTCAGACCTCGGGGGCGAACTCCTCTTCGACGCCCGGACCACAAAGGCTTACGTCGTGGACCGATCTCTCCTCGACCGTGAGATGGCGCAGAGAGCGGCAGATGCCGGGGCCGAGTTCCTCCTCAAGACCAGTGTATCAGGTATGCAGGGCTCCTCTCTCCTGACCCGTGGGGTCAGGGGGCGTGAAGAGATCCCCTTCCGGCTTGTCATCGCCGCAGACGGGCCGCGGAGTTCCGTTGCCCGGATGCTCGGCCTCCGGCGCCCGGAGATCTACCTCGGCGGGGTGCAGGCTGAGGTGCCG
This sequence comes from Methanoculleus sp. UBA413, assembly GCF_002502935.1. Classification (NCBI taxonomy): domain Archaea; kingdom Methanobacteriati; phylum Methanobacteriota; class Methanomicrobia; order Methanomicrobiales; family Methanomicrobiaceae; genus Methanoculleus; species Methanoculleus sp. UBA413. The sequence goes on along the minus strand of NZ_DAQR01000030.1, from coordinate 3,464 downwards.
TGCAGGGTGGACCCGCGCTACGTGGAGCTGCACCCCAACGCCTCGCCCGACTTCTTCGGGTGGGTGATCCCGGTCTCGGCGACCAGGGCACGCATCGGTCTCTGTGCAAGAGAACACGCAAAAGACCACTTCGACCGGTTCATCGCCCGGTATGGCGGGAACTGCATTCACCTTGCGAGCGGGGTCATCCCGCTCGGGGTTATGCCGCAGACCTACGGTCACCGCGCACTCTTTGTCGGTGACGCGGCAGGTTTCCCCAAACCCACGTCAGGCGGCGGGATCTACACCGGTGTCAGGTCGGCAAAGCATGCGGCCGAGGTCGCGGCGGCCTGCTGCGCGCGCGGGGCTTTCGATGACGAGAGCCTCCGGGACTACGAGCGGCGCTGGAAGGAAGACTTCGGGAGAGAACTTGATACCGGATTGAAAGTGCTCCGGATGCGGCAGAGGATGACGCCGGAGGAGATCGACCGCCTTTGCCGGGCCTTAAATGACCCGGGCGTCATCGAGACGATCATAGAGCACGGTGATATGGATAGGCCTGGCGCCCTGATCAGGAGGCTCGCCCTGAAACCCGCCCTGATCCGGGGCATGGGCATACTTTTTGCCTCTGGCGTACGTCAGATTCTTACAGGATGAGATGTCCGTAGAGTTTGATCACACTTTTATATCTAAACGTATTACAATCCCTGGGTGTGTTTATGCATATACCTGACGCGTTTATACCGATAGGACAGGCCCTGGTCTACTGGATCATCGCCCTTATCTTCATCGCTCTCGCCCTGCGGTGGGCGCGGAGTTCAATGAAAGAGGAAAAGGTGCCGCTGGTTGCTGTGCTTGCGGCAGGCGTCTTTGCCATCCAGGCAGTTAACATCCCTATCCCCTGGGGGACGAGCGGACATATGGTCGGGGCGGCGCTTGCGGCTATCGTGCTCGGGTCGCCGTATGCAGGAGTCTTCGTCCTGACGCTGGTGCTCCTCGTGCAGGGTATCATATTCGGTGACGGCGGCATCACGGTGATGGGTGCGAACATCATCAACATGGGCGTCGTCGGCGGGTTTGTCGGCTACTATGGCTACACCGCACTCAACGGCGTTATGAACAACGCATACGTCGCTGCGTTCATCGCCGGGTGGGCGTCGCTCTTCATCTCGGCGATCCTCTGTGCGGTCGAACTCGCGATCGCCGGCACGTTCCCGCTGGATCTCGGCCTCACATTCATGGGGACGTACCACGCCGTCATCGGTCTCATCGAGGGTGGGATCACCGCGGTTGCCCTCTACCTGATCGCATCGGCGCGGCCTGATATCCTTGAACGTCCAGCGGGGGTGACCGCGTAATGGAGAAGAAGCAGTATATCATGATCGGTATCGCGATCGCGCTTGTGATCGCCGTTGCCGCACCGTTCATCGCGTCCGGAAACCCTGACGGCCTCGAGAGCGCGTTCTTCAGCATCCACGGTGCAAAAGACTTCCGGGGTGACGAACTTGACGAAGATGCCGCCGAGGCCGCGGAGGCGAGGGCGGTCGAGATCACCGGGAACGATTTTTCGTTCGATGCGCCGCTGCCTGACTACGGCATCGATGGTCTGGATAAACCGGGAGAGGTGCTTGCCGTCGTTGTCGGCACGCTTCTTATGCTGGTTCTGGTCTACGGGGTTGCCCGGATGACGGCCCGACCCGATAACTAGATACCCAACAAAATCCCTACTTTTTGCTATCATGCACCTGGTCGAGACACGCGATCTCACCCATGTCTATCGCGGCAACCTTCCCGCCCTTCAGGGCGTGAACTTCATCGCAGAGAGAAAGTCCCGTATCGCAGTCATCGGGCCGAACGGGGCCGGAAAGAGCACTCTCTTCAAACACTTCAACGGCATACTCAAGCCCACATCCGGCGAGGTGCTGGTCAGGGGTGAGCCGGTCACGAAGGAGAACGTCCGGGAAGTCCGCAAGTTCGTGGGGATCGTCTTCCAGAACCCCGACGACCAGATCTTCTCCCCTACCGTGGAGCAGGATGTTGCGTTCGGCCCGACCAACCTCGGGCTCGACGAGGCCACCGTCGCTCACCGTGTTGAGGAGGCCCTGCACCTCCTTGGTATCGAGGACCTCCGCGAGCGCGTGCCGCACCACCTCTCAGGCGGCGAGAAGAAGAGGGTCGCCATCGCGGGCATCCTCGCGATGGAGCCGCAGGTCTTGGTGCTCGACGAACCGACCGCCGGACTCGACCCCCAGGGCGTCATCGACCTCATGGGGTTCGTCAACCGGCTGCCCGAGGATTACGGCATGACCGTGATCTTCTCGACACACCATGTCGACCTCGTGGCTGAGATGGCGGATTTCATCTACGTGATGGACCAGGGCCAGATTGTAGCCTCCGGGACGGTCGAGGAGATCTTCGCCCGTCCGGAGCTGCTCGCCCGGACCAGACTTGATGTGCCGGTCATACCGAAACTGATCCGGTCGCTGCAGGAGAGCGGTGTTGCCATCGATATGGCCTACACCTACGAGGATGCGCAGAAGTCGTTCCTTGACGCCTACACGAGAAGAGCATGATCGACGACCTCTACGCTATCGAGAAGTCGGCCTACCGGGACAGCGTCATCCACCGGCTGGACGCAAGGGTCAAGCTCGTCATCGCCCTCGCCGGTATCGTCGCGATTGTGGCGATGCCGTACTCGACCAGGGTCTACGAACTCGGCGCCATCCTCTTCGCCTTCTTCATCGTCCTCTGGATCTGCTCGCGTCTCTCGCCGCTCGTCTATCTCCGGCGGCTTCTCCTCATCCTGCCGTTTGGGATCTTCCTCATCGGTTTCCAGATATTTGTGAAGAACAGGTACTACGATGTCTTTCATCCGATCGCGACCCTGCCGTTCGGGATCGAGATCTATGCGGAGTCGGTAGAGTTCGCTTCGATCCTCCTCGTGAAGTTCATCGTCAGCATATCGTTCATCATTCTGCTCTCGTCGACGACGAAGATGCAGGACCTGCTTGAGGCGTCGGGGAGGCTCGGCCTGCCCCGGGAGTTCATCCTCCCGCTCGGCATGATGATCCGCTATATCTTCGTCTTTGCCGAGATCTTCGGGAAGATACGGTCCGCGATGGATACCCGGTGCTTCGACCCCTTCGACCGCAACCTCCCCTACCGCTACCGGCTTCGCCAGCTTGGCTACACGGTCGGTATGCTCTTCATCAGGTCGTATGAGCAGGGCGAGCGCACCTACATGAGTATGCTCTGCCGTGGGTACGGGGAGGGAGCCCACCTGCATATCCGATCCAGACCCATCGGTGCTAAAGAAGCCTCGTTCTTCGCCGGTGCGCTTGCCTTCATCGCGCTCTCCACGGTCCTGATCTACCTGCACCCATAGTGCAACTATTCTGGATTATTGGACTTTGGTGAACCCCTGTACCGGTTCTGGTGATCGTCCCCACCCACCTCAGCCTGGGTGGTGAACGCGGAGTATCCCC
>NZ_DAQR01000052.1:0-4689 GCF_002502935.1 Methanoculleus sp. UBA413 | reverse complement strand
CCCCCTCCCCGCAGGCGGGTACCTATACGTTCCTCCTCAAAGCCCCCGCCCCCAGAGGGGGGGCAGTACGTGGGGATACCCGAGAATAGCCGTCTCCCGGGATGCAAACCCCGGAGAGTCTGTAAAAAAAAAGGTTGATACTCTCCTCCGTTGAGCGTGCCGGTAATTGGGAATCGGTGTATTAGAGGCCGAACCAATAAACAGGGCTCCGGAGGTCCGGGGCGTAATCACCGCCCAATCTCAACGACCCTGACGGAGAACGTGAGGTTCTCACCCGCGAGACGGTGATTCGCGTCGATGACAATCGCATCGGGCGATATGCCGGTGACCGTTCCGACCAGCCTCTGGCCGTTGGGCAGGGTTACCCCTACCTGCTGCCCCGCGGTCAGGTTCTCCCCTCCCGGGATCCTTGCCGGGTCGGCGAGAAAGACAAGGTCTTCCCGGTAGTTTCCGTACGCCCGGTCGGCCGGGATATGAATGGTCTTCGTCTCTCCCACCTGCATCCCCACAACACCCTCATCAAATCCGGGGATCATCGTACCGGCGCCGACGGTAAACTCCAGCGGTTCACGCCCGGCGGAACTGTCAAAGACCGTCCCGTTCTCGAAGGTGCCGGTGTAGTGGACCCTCACCGTATCCCCAGTCTCCACATGCGCCGCTGCCCCGGTGCACCCGGCACCGGCTACAAGGAGCACCATGACCAGCAGCAGGAACCCCGGCGCATACCTCATGGCAGTTCCTCGCCCTCCAGCGCCTTCCCGAAGCACTCCACCGCCTCCGCGAACCTGCCCAGCCGGTCAAGCGCCCTCCCCTTCAGGTACCAGGCCCGGGCATGGCGGGGATCCGCCCCCAGGACCATATCATAGCAGGTAACTGCCTGGTCATGCCGGCCCAGGTGGCTGAGGGCTACTCCTTTGCAGAGCCAGGCGTGAATATCCCCATCGCCGAGGTCTATCGCCGTATCAAACGACCTGATGGCGTCAGGGTAGCGCCCCAGAGCATCCAGCAGCATCCCGGTCGTGTTCCAGATGGCCGCGTTCTTCGGGGCCACCTGGAGCGCTTTCTCGTAGCTCACCAGGGCATCGTCGTACCTGCCTGCCTTCTCGAGCACCGCCCCCCGCATGAAGAGGACAGCAGGGTTCTCGGGCAGGATGACGATGATCTTATCGATGGATTTGATCGCCTCACCATACCTGCCGAGGTGGATAAGAGCCGAGGCTCGTGCGTGGAGCGTCTCAATATTCGCCGGTTCCCGGTCGAGCACCCGGGTATAGGCAGCGATCGCCTCCTCGTACCTGCCCGCCTTCTCATTTGCCTCCCCGAGTCTTCGCTGGGTGAGGGTGTCCATCGGGTCGGCGTCAAGAACCTTCTCAAAGCACGCCACCGCCTCTTCATAGCGCCCGAGCCACATGAAGATCTCTCCCCGCCGCTGCCAGGCAGCCTGGTTCTCTGGGCTGACCTCGATGATGCTATTAGAGCACTCCAGCGCCTCTTCGTACCTCCCCATATGCACAAGAGCACTCTCGAGGGTATACCATGCTTCAGCATCACCCTCATCGCCCTTGAGCACCAGCGCGTAATGCCTGATAGCATCACCATACCTCCCGTCCCGCTCGAGTGCCATGCCAAGCGCCATCCGCGCATCCCGATCGTCGGGGGAGACTTCAAGGTAACGCTCGTACGCCTCGGCCGCCTCCTTGTGCCTGCCGACGGCTTCCAGCATCTCTGCCCGGAGCTTTTTGACTGCTGCATTTGAGGCATCGGATGCAAGCAGCCGGTCACAGTACTCGATCGCCTCCTGGTGTCTGCCAAGCTCCGCAAGCACGGATGCGAGCGCAAAACAGGCACCGGTATCTCCCGGCCGCCCGGCGGTCACGTTCGCATAGCACTCAGCCGCATCTGCATACCGCCCCATCCTCTCCAGGGCCCGGCCCCGGTTAAACCAGGCAAAGAGGTCGCCGGGGTCGGCCTCGACGGCCTGCCCGAACCACCCGGCGGCCTCCTCGTAGCGGCCGAGCACGGCAAGAACGACCCCGAGGTTCAGCAGGTTTCCCCCGGCGCCGGGATCGGCTTTGCAGAGCGCTTCGTAGCAGTCGGCCGCTTCGGCATAACGTCCGAGCCCCTCGAGGAGCCATGCCTTGCGGGTGAGCGTTCCGGTATCCGCAGGACCGGCCTGCATCGCCCGGTCAATGGACCCGAGAGCATCCTCGTAACGGCCAAGGCGTTCGAGCGCGCTGCTCCGGCCGATCAGGGCGCCCCGGTCGGCCGGGTCTCCTTCGAGCACCCGGTCAAAGCACCCGAGCGCCTTCTCATAGTCCCCAAGATGCATGAGCGCCTCTCCCCTGCTCATCGCCGCCGCGGCATCCCCCGGATTGACCTTGAGGAGAGCATCAAACGCTGCTGCTGCTTCCGCATACCGCGCGAGATGCATCAGGGCCTCTCCCTTCCGGTGCAGGGCAAGGAGGTCATCCCTACCGGCACCCGGCACCGCTTCAAGGTGAGCCAGCGCATCGCCGTACCTGCCGAGGTTTTCGAGGACGTCCGCTTTCATCAGGCGGGCGACGACGTTATGCGGCTCCCTCTCAAGAACCGCGTCCAGGCAGATCCCGGCCTCGTCATACCTGCCAAGATGGATGAGCGCGGTGCTGCTCTGCTGCAGGGCGGGGATGTTTCCGGGGTCAGACTCAAGGGCGCGCTCGAAGTCCGCCAGCGCCTCCGCGTACCGGCCCAGGTGGAGCAGCGCGGTCCCCCGGTGGTTCAGGATAGTCTCGCTCCAGGCATCGACCTTCAAGGGTTTCTGTTTCAGGGGAGCCCCCGACTCGTCTCTCTCAAAGAGCGCAAGGTTGGTGCTGCTCCCGATCCACTTCATCCCGGTCATCGCGCGGCTCTCAAGTACTCGGTCAAACGACCGGACCGCATCTGCGTACTGGCCGAGGTGGAAGAGCGCCATGCCACGGGCGTACCAGACGTGGATCTGGCCCTGGTCACGCTTCAGGATATGGTCAAAACTCTTGACCGCCCGGTCGTAGCGGCCGAGCGTATCGTAGACCAGGCCCATGGAGTAGCGTGCTGCCATATTATCGGGGTCGGCGAGGACGACCTTATCGAAGCACTCGAGCGCCTCCGCATACCCACCCGAACGGAGGAGGAGCGAGCCCTGGTGGTGCAGGGCGGGGGTGTTTCCGGGATCGGCGGCGGTGATCGTCCCGTAACAGTCGGCAGCCTCCTGGAAGCGGCCGAGGTGCTCGAGCGCCCGTGCTTTGCCGTAGAGGGCATCCAGGTTATGCGGGTCCCCGGCAAGCACCCGGTCAAACGAGGCAACGGCCCCGGAATAATCCCCGCGGTACAGGAGGGCGGCCCCCTTCCTTGCGAACGCACCGGCGCTTTCAGGGTTCGCCCGGAGAATTCTCTCAAAGCAGACCGCTGCTTCCCGGTAGGCGCCGGTCCTCTCAAGGGTCCTCGCGAGTTTTTCCTGCAGGACAACGTCTTCTGAGTTCCCATCCAGCGCTCGTGCGTAGGCTTCCGCCGCATCGGCATACCGGCCAAGCCTCTCAAGCATCTCGCCTCTCCAGTACCAGGCGTTTGTGTCGGCGGGTTTCTTCTCCACGATCGTAGTGAAACATTCCGCTGCCTCCTGGTACTCGCCGGTCCTGGCCAGGACGTGCCCCAGCGCACGGAGTATCCCGGCATCGCCGGGTGACGAATCGAGAGCCTTCCTCAGCCACTCCGCTGCCTCCCTGTCCCTGCCGAGGCAGGCGAGCGCCCGTCCCATGGAGAGCCTGACCGGGCCGTTTTCGGGATCGATCCTGAGCGCTTTCTCGAAACTCTTCACCGCCTCAGTGTAGTTTCCAGCCTCAAACTGAGTATTCCCCTGGTTGATTGCGGGGTTCGCACCTTTTCCCTGACCCAGAATATTACTGAAGAAATCCATCCGACACCATCTGCCGCTGCTCGTTTGGTACGCGATCAGTTACCATAAACACTCTGTGAATGGCCACCCGGGAGAGGGGGGCCAACCGTTCCTCTAAGAGAGATAGAGAGGTCACTATTTGAGAAGACCGGTTTGTTTACCCATGAACCGTTCGGAGTATAATGGGCACCGGAGGTTCTTAAAAGAGTGCCGCTCGCAAGCGGAACCCGATCCCCAATGCCGCAGGACGCGGGCGCGACCGACTGGTACGAGATTATAATAGGGGGCAGGCCCAAATGGTCGAACCGTTCTCTCAGGGGGGTTGACAGGTGATCCATACACGGGGAAGCGGTATACTCCTGCATATCACGTCACTGCCGTCGGCATACGGCATCGGGGACTTCGGCCCGTCGGCATACCGGTTCGTCGAGGCGCTGGCGAAGGCCCGACAGCACTACTGGCAGATCCTGCCGCTCAACCCGACGCGGGTCGAGCACGCCAGTTCTCCCTACTACAGCCCGTCGGCGTTCGGCATGAACACGCTCCTCATCAGCCCCGACCGGCTTGTGCGGGACGGGTATCTCAGGCGGGCCGACCTGGAACCTGTGCCCGGCTTCCCGGAGGGGCGGGTGGCCTACGAGGCGGTCACCTGGTACAAGGACCGGCTTTTCTCGATCGCATACCAGCGGTTTCTCCACTCGGGGCCGGAGCGCGGGTACGAAGAGTTCTGCGATAGGAACGCGTGGTGGCTGGAGGACCACGCGTTCCTATCGCAGAAC
>NZ_DAQR01000057.1:0-8658 GCF_002502935.1 Methanoculleus sp. UBA413 | reverse complement strand
CGCCCGAAGATCTCGCTCCGGACCGGGTTGACCGGATAGAGGCTCCCGGGAAAGGAGAGCAGGTTCCGCAGGACGGAGTAGCCCACCTTGTTCGGGCTTGCGGATGCACCGATGACGGCGATGGAGCGGGGATAGAAGGTCGCGGGGGGTGCCCGCACGGTGAGGGGCGCGGCCCCGGTGCCGATGGTATCACCGGTGATGATCCTCGCATCGACGACGCTGACACCGTCCTCGTAGACGATGACCGGGTTGAGGTCGAACTCCCGGATCCCCGGGTCTTCGGCAAACCGGCGGGCCATCTTCCCGATGACCCGGACGAGCGCCTCCTCGTCCTTCGGGGGCTCCCCACGGTACCCCCGGATGAGCCGGTAGCCCTCGATCTCCCGGACCATCGCCCTGATATCATCTTCGGTGACAGGGAGCACCCGGATGGCGACATCCTGCAGGAGTTCCACGAGCTTTCCCCCGAGACCGAACGTTATGACTTTGCCAAACGACGGGTCGGTCTTCCCGCCGACCAGCACCTCAAGCCCTCCCGGCATCTGCTTCTCCACGATGACACCGGTGATCTCTGCCTCCGGAGCATGGAGAGCGGCGTTCCGCATGATGGTATGGTATGCCGCGTCCACATTGTCCGGCCCCTCGATCCCGGTGATAACCCCCCCGACGTCGCTTTTATGCACGATTTCCGGGGAGATGACCTTCATAACGACAGGGTAGCCTATCATCCCAGCGGCCGCCCGTGCATCGCCGGCACTCGTGACCACCTGGTGAGGCGGTACCGGTATCCCACACGCGTGCAGCAGGTCGTATCCCTCTGATTCGGTTAACATCCTCTCCGGCATCTCTATTCCTCACTCACGAGAACAGGTGTGCAGGGGTTAACATGATCGACGTCTCATCCTGGAATTGGGCCGATCACTCATAAGAGTTATCCGGCCCGGGGGGGTGGCTCCGGTTTCTGCACATGAGAGAGACTGAAAACCGTCCAGGTGACTGCAGGATCAGCCTTTCGGGTAAATTCACAAGGGTCAACCCTGGCATCCGCATACGTATTACGCATAAATATTTCGTGGCACCAGATAGGTCCTCTTTCGTCAGGTATAATAATTGGTGCTACGACTATAGTTAGTAGTATGACATCGGATAGATACACCAGATTGCTCACGGCCGCGCTGCTGACGGCCCTCATTGTGCTCATGCTCGCCGCCGGATGCACCGGCACCGAACAGGGCACTACCGTCACCCAGGGTGGCCAGGCAGCCCCGGTCACCGACGGGTTCGGCAGGACCGTCACCGTCCCGTCATCCCCGGAGAGCGTCGTCTGCTCAGGCTCAGGCTGTCTCCGCTACCTCGTCTACATGCAGGCACAGGACCTCGTCATCGGTGTCGACGACATCGAAAAGAGGGATAGTGCGATAGAAGGCCGCCCCTATGCCCTCGCCTACGGGTCACAGTTCAAGGATCTCCCGCTGATCGGTGAATTCAGGGGCAAGGACGACCCCGAGAAGATCATCGCGATAAACCCGCAACTCATCTTCAAGACGGGTTCAACCGGAACGGCATACGGGACCAGCGCCGCTGAGGCTGACAAGCTCCAGGAAAAGACCGGCATCCCGGTCGTGGCGTTCCCGTACGGCTCGCTCCGGAACGACGCCGAGAAGGCCGAGATGTACGGGGGTCTCCGCGCGATGGGTGAGGTCCTCGGGAAGCAGGACCGGGCCGAAGAGGTGATCGCTTACGTCGAGGATACCATGGCCGACCTTGAGCGCCGGACCGGCGATATCCCCGAAGCCGAGCAGAAGAGAGTCTATGTCGGCGGCGTCTCGATGGCGGGCGCCCACGGGATCATCTCCACCGAACCGGCTTACCCGCCGTTCCTCTGGGTGCACGCGAAGAACGTCGCTGCCGGCCTCGGCACGGCTCACGCCGATGTCGCAAAAGAGGCGCTCGTCGACTGGGACCCCGAGTACATCTTCGTTGACGTCGGCACCCTCCAGATGGATGGGGACGGGGCAGTCGGCGAACTGAAGAACGACGCCGCGCTCTCGGGCCTCTCTGCAGCGAAGGAAGGCCGGATCTACGGCATCCTCCCGTACAACTACTACAACACGAACTACGAGACCGTGCTTGCCGACGCCTACTTCGTCGGGAAGACCCTGTATCCAGACCGGTTCAGCGACGTCGACCCGGTCAAGAAGGCAGACGAGATCTACACCTTCTTCATCGGCAAACCGGTCCTTGGTGACCTGAACAGCCAGTACAGGAACCTCGGGTTCGCGGAGATCCCGCTGTAAGATATGATACGGGGAGGATCTGAGCGCAGCGGGAGGGTGTGAAGAAGTGCACTTTGCAGACGGGGTCATCCCCGAAGACTACCTGGGATACGTGCGGCACAAGTACCTCTGGATCCTCGGGGGGATCATCCTCCTCTTTATCCTCCTGGTCGTATCCATCTCGGTCGGTGCGGCAGGCATCCCTCCCTACGACGTCTTCCTCTCCCTCGTGAACGGCACAATCGACCGGATCTCTGCGCTTCTTCACTCAACCGCGATCCCCGCTGAAGAACTCTCCAGCACGGACCGGATCGTCTGGAACATCCGCCTCCCGCAGGCGCTTGCCGCGATCGTCGCCGGGATAGGGCTCTCGGTGGCAGGTGTCGCCATGCAGTCGATCCTCAGAAACCCGCTCGGATCACCGTTCACGCTCGGCATATCGAACGCCGGCGCCTTCGGGGCGGCCGTCTCGGTCATCCTCCTCGGTACCGGGCAGATGCATTCATCGGTTGCCGACGCCGTCACCGTGAGCAACCCCTACCTGACGACGATTGTAGCGTTCTTCTTCTGTCTTATCGCCACAGCGGTGATCCTGCTCATCTCCCGGGTGCGCGGGGCATCCCCCGAAGTGATGGTGCTTGCCGGCGTTGCCATCTCCTCTCTCTTCACGGCAGGGACGATGTTCCTCCAGTACTTCGCCGACGATACCCAGCTCGCCGCGGTCGTCTTCTGGACTTTCGGCGACGTCAGCAGGGCCGGTTGGCAGGAGCTCGGGCTCATGGCCCTCGTCGTTGCGGGGGCGACCCTCTACTTCGTCGCGAACCGCTGGAACTACAACGCAATCGATGCCGGCGATGAGACCGCAAAGGGGCTCGGCGTCAACGTCGAGGCGATCCGCAACGTTGGAATGGTCGTCGCGGCGCTTGTCTCCGCTGTGATCGTCTCGTTCCTCGGGGTCATCGGCTTTGTGGGGCTCGTCTGCCCGCACATGGTGAGGAGACTCATCGGCGACGATCAGCGGTTCCTGATCCCGGGCTCCTGCGTGATGGGTGGGATCCTCCTCCTTGCCTCGGACACCGTCGCCAGGATCATCGTGGCACCGTATGTCCTCCCGGTTGCCGTGCTCACGGCATTCCTGGGCGCACCGACCTTCATCTACCTGCTCTTGCGGGGGTATCGGCGATGATCCTCGATGTCGACGGTGTGGCGTTCACCTACCGGAGTACCCCGGTCATCCGGGAGATCACGTTTGGCATCCGTCCTCACCAGATCCTCGCGATCCTCGGGCCGAACGGCGTCGGGAAGACGACGCTTTTGAAGTGCATGAACGCTATCCTGCGGCCAAAGACAGGCTCGATCATCGTCGAGGATCTGGACCTCCTCACCGCAGACCGGATGGAGATCGCCCGGAGGATGGGCTACGTGCCGCAGCGGTCCGAGGCAGGCCGGATGACCGCGTTTGATGCGATCCTCCTCGGCCGGCGGCCACATATCCAGTGGAACGTCTCTGACGCGGACCTCAAGATCGTCGAGGCGGCGATCCGGATGCTCCGCCTCGAGGACCTCTCACTTCGCTACATCGACGAGATGAGCGGCGGAGAACTCCAGAAGGTGAGCATCGCCCGGGCGCTGGTACAGGAGCCCAGGGTCCTCCTCCTGGACGAACCGACGAGCAGCCTCGACCTCCGGAACCAGATCGATATCCTCGAGATCGTGAGAAGCGTGGTGGCGGCTCACGATGTCGCCGCGGTGATGACGATGCACGACCTGAACATGGCGCTCCGCTACGCCGACCGGTTTATCTTCTTAAAAGACGGCGTCATCCACGCGGCCGGGGGCTCCGAAGTCGTGACGGCGGAGACCATCGAGGCGGTCTACGGTGTTCCAGTGGCGGTCGAGCGGTACAACGGATTCCATGTTGTCGTGCCGCTGACCCCGGAGAGAGACTGACCAGGGTGCGGGCGCCCCGGGAACCCGGCCAGGGATGACCATTTCACCTTATTTTGCGGATTTTGGCGCGTGGGGTTGATTGCCATCGCACGCGAAGGGGAGACAGTATTCGCGGCTTCGCGCCCTTCGCGTGAGGCAGCCAGGAGGTACAGGGTAATGCGATACAATTGAACCGGTAAAACCGCTGTCCGGGTAACGTATATCCCCACCGTGACCAATACGCCCGCCGGACATGCTGCTGGAGACCGCTATCGGGATTGTCGGGACGGTGTTCGGGGCGTTCGGGGCGCTCTTTATCATCTATGGAGCAATAATCGCGATCATCGAGCTCCTGGCGCGGGAGACGCGTATCAGGATACGGAGTTACCCCGACATCAGGGGGACGTTTACCACACGCATCCTGATAGGTCTTGAGTTCTTCGTCGCCGCCGATCTCCTGAAGACGATCCTCGAACCGACGTTTCAGGACCTGATCATCCTCGGGTCGCTCGTCGCCATCAGGACAGTCGTGAGTTACTTCCTCGGGAAGGAGGTGAGCGGACTCCCGGAAGAGAGGAAGATGTGAGGGGGAAATAGGATTTGGTAATCCCGAAGCTCATCGCCAACCCGGGATGCACCCGGATTCCACCCTTTCGTCATCTCGCGCGAAGCCGCGAAGCGCGTGGAGGTAGTAATTACAAAGGCTTCGCGTGAGGCTGCGCGCGAATGAAAACAGCCATTCTCCATGCAATCCTCGCGCAGAGTGGGCCGTGGTAGCTCTTCGCCACGGGGGAGGGGACCTGACCTGGGAGGGTGCGCGCCCCCGGCCCGCACAGGCTCCGCAGTAGTCACCTGCTCTTCCGGCTCCGTCGCGCCGCCAAATGCTCGTGCGCCTGCCCGACCACCCGTTTTGAGTTCGCGAAGGTGATCGCCCCTATCGCCTCATCGTATGGAAGCCACTGGTAGGCGACGTGCTCGTTCGAGAGCCTTACCTCCTTCTCAGGGGTCTCGACCAGGTAGTAGACAACCTCCTTGTAGACCGTGCGCCCCCGGCGCTGGAAGAAGTAGTGGATCTCCTCACGAAACCCGGGGATAAACGTGGCCCGGGTGATCCCGGTCTCCTCCTCCAGTTCGCGGAGCACCGTCTCCTTCTCGCTCTCGCCGCGTTCACCGTGCCCCTTCACCAGGTCCCAGTGCCCAGCCCCGTACTGCAAGATGAGATACTGAAGACCACTATTCCGCCGGAAGACGACCGCCCCGTACGACCTCTCTTTTGCCATTGAACCTTTCAGCCCTCTGCAGGAGAAGAACCGCCGGCCTTCGCGAGTTCGCGCCCGACGACCTGGAAGTCCTCTTCCAGGGCCTCCCGGTATGCCGGGTTGTAGAGCGCGGCGGCAGGGTGGAGGGTGGGAATGAGACGGACCGGGTGGCCGAAGAGGGAGCATGAGTAGACAGTCCCACGGATATCTGTGATCCGGTCGAACTCTACGGACAGGTACGAGAGGATGTACCTGCTTGAGTGCCGGCCCAGCGTTACGATCACCTCCGGTTCGATGATCCGGATCTGCTCTTCAAGATAGGGTGTGCAGGCACGGATCTCCTCGTCCCGGGGGTCGCGGTTCCCGGGCGGCCGGTGCTTGACGATGTTTGCGATGAAGACCTCGTCCCGTGACAGACCGATCCCCGCAAGGAGGTCTTCGAGCAACCTCCCTGCCCGTCCCACAAACGGCTTCCCGGAGAGGTCTTCCTGCTTACCCGGCGCTTCGCCAATGAGCATGAGGCGGGCCCCGGCATCACCTTCCCCCGGTACCGCATGATGGGTGTTCTCCCAGAGGGGACACTTCCGGCATTCGCTGATGACGGCGGCGAGCCTCTCTACCGCCTCCTGTCTTCCCGTCTCCTGCACCATGCCCAAACTATTGACGATACCTCGTATTATCATTTTATACATTGCGTTTTCCACGGGTGCCGGCAGACCCCGGATAGCCGGCTCCGCCGTCTGCGCCTGGACTGCATGTTGTTCTGTCGGCATGGTTGCCAGCGCCGGCTACCTGGCCCGCCCGTCACGCACGCCCTCCTGACGGGGTATAGGGAACCACCGGCCCGCCCGCTTGCAGCACGCCAATCCACCCTCCATCAAAGATTAATAGCTCCGGAGGGGAACTGTATATAGGATTTACCAGTGAGGGTGCAGCCCTGCTAACCCGGAGAATTGGCAAACCCGGGTTTTTGAGACAAAGAGGGGGCTGCAGGACGAATGGAGCTGTTTACACTATGAGTGATATGGATCATCTCTGTTTTGATACAACAAAGATCGATAAGATACAGGATCTGCTGGAGCGCGGGGTGACGGTATACCCCTATAAATTTGAACGCACAGATACCATTGACGAGATTAAGAAGCGGTTCTCTGATATCGGGCACGAGAAGAGCGCTGATGAGGTCAGCACCGCGGGCCGGGTCTACGTGGTCCGCCAACACGGCAAAACGATATTCGCTGACATCGGGGACTCGGACGGCAGGATACAGCTCTACCTCAGGAAAAATGACCTTGGAGAAGAGGAGTTCAACCTCTTCAGGCAGTACATCGACGCCGGGGACATCGTCGGCGTCGTCGGCCACGTCTTCCGGACAAAGATGGGGGAGATCACCATCTGGGTCGACCGGTTTGAACTCCTCGCAAAATCGGTCTGCCCCCTCCCCGAGAAGTTCCACGGGCTCAAGAATATCGAGACCCGCTACCGGCAGCGCTACCTCGACCTGATCATGAACGAGGAGAGCCGCGAGACGTTCAGAACCCGGAGCAGGATCATCTCGCTCCTGCGGCAGTTCCTCTTCGAGCGGGACTACCTGGAGTTCGAGACCCCCACCCTGCAGCCGATCTACGGCGGCGCAAACGCCCGGCCGTTCACCACCTACCATAACTACCTCGACCAGAAACTCTACCTCAGGATTGCGCCGGAACTCTACCTCAAGCGCCTGGTCGTCGGCGGTTTTGAGAAGGTCTTCGAGATAGCCAAGAACTTCAGGAACGAGGACATCGACACCAACCACAACCCAGAGTTCTCCATGGTGGAGATCTACGAGGCCTACCAGGACTACAACGACATGATGGACCTCACCGAGGAGATCATGGCGCACCTGGTGGAGGAGGTGCATGGAGGTTCCACGCTCTCGTTTGCGGGGCACGAACTGGACGTTACCCGCCCCTGGCGCCGCCTCACCATGGAGGAAGCGGTGCAGGAGTATGCCGGCATCGACGTCCGCGCTCACACGGTCGATGAACTCCGTGCGTTCGCCCGGGAACATGACGTCGAGGGCTGCGAGGAGGCCGCGACCCGGGGTGAGTTCCTGGCGCTCTTCTTCGAGCACTTCGGTGAGGAACACCTCATCCAGCCGACGTTTGTCTATGATTTCCCCATCGAGAACTCGCCGCTTGCAAAGAAGCACCGGGAGAAGGAGGGACTGACTGAGCGGTTCGAGCTCTTCATCGCCGGGATGGAGATGGCAAACGGCTTCTCGGAGCTGAACGACCCGCTCGACCAGAAGGCCAGGCTCGAAGAGCAGGACGCCAGGCGTCGCCGGGGCGACCTTGAGGCACAGATGATCGACTATGACTTCATCAACGCGCTCGGCTACGGGATGCCCCCCACCGGTGGCGTCGGCATCGGCATCGACCGCCTGGTAATGCTCCTCACGGGCAATGAATCCATCAAGGAAGTGCTCCTCTTCCCGCAGATGAAGACCGCCGTCCCGGGCCCGAACGGGGATGCCGGGGAGGAGTGACCCGGCGAGCCATCTCGCGATAGCCATGAACGGACAGAACCGGGCCGCCATCCACCCCGGCATGACGGTGGATGTCGTGCTCAAACGAGACCAGCGGACCGGAAAGCGAACCCGGGGCGTTGTTGCCGAGATCCTGACGAACTCGTCCTTCCACCCTCACGGGATCAAGGTCCGGCTCAGGGACGGACAGGTCGGGCGGGTGCAGGAGATTATCGGGTAGCAGAGCATTTCACCTTAATTTCCCACGAAGACCTCCCCGGGGTTGACGAACGGGAGGCTCTCCTGCTCTGTTCCCTCGTGCCTCGGGTTCGGGTTGTGCGGCGAGGGGGAGACCACTCTCTCCTGTCCCCCACCCCCAGGATGATAGCCACCACGGTCCCCCATCCAGGGAGCCCGGTGAGCAGGCTGTTTTCATGTGTGCAGCCCGGAGAGCGTAGCCTTATGGTTGTTGCATGGGCACCATTGCCTCACGCGAGCGGTGGGTGATCCGCACCAGAACCCGCAAAATAAGATGCAACGGTCCACTAGTATACCATCGCACCCAAATTATACGCAACGTCGCCCTGACGTCTGCCGTTCCGCCGCCCCTGTCACCTTGTTCTGCGGGTGTGCGGGGCGGATCGCCACCTCGTACGCTGGAGAGCGCGAAGGGTGACAGGGGCGGCGG